>JBDTOW010000413.1:0-4890 GCA_039933075.1 Verrucomicrobiota bacterium
CCGCCCATGAACAGAATCGGGATGAACACCGCGGCCAGCGACAGCGTCATCGAGACGATGGTGAAGCCGATTTCGCGCGAGCCGTTCAGAGCGGCCTCGAATGGCCTCTCTCCGCGCTCGACGTGGCGAACGATGTTTTCGAGCACGACGATGGCATCATCGACGACAAAGCCGATGCAGAGGGTGAGCGCCATCAGTGAGAGATTGTCCACCGTGAAGCCGGCCAGATACATCACGCCAAACGTGCCCATCAGGCTCAGCGGCAATGCGAGACTCGGGATAACCGTGGCGGAGAGGTTGCGCAAAAAGAGAAAGATGACCAGCACCACCAGCACCAGCGCGATGAGCAGAGTGAGTTTTACGTCGTGGACCGAGCCGCGAATAGTGTCCGAGCGGTCGTAGAGGATGTGCAGTTGAACGGACGGCGGCAGATACGCCTGGAGGGTGGGTAAGAGCTGCTTGATGGTGTCGGCCACGGCGACGGTGTTGGCGCCGGGTTGGCGCTGGACAGCCAGCACGAGCGAACGCTGGCTGGTCTGAGAATCGACGTACCACGCCGCTGTCTTGTCATCTTCCACGCCGTCGATAACGCGGCCCAACTCGCCCAGGCGCACTGGCGAACCGTTGCGGTAGGCCACAATCACCGAGCGATACGGCTCGGCGCTGACGAGCTGGCCGCTGGCCTGCAAGGTGAACGCCTGGTGCGTCCCATAGAGAGTGCCGAGCGGCAGGTTCACATTGGCTTTGCGAATGGCATTTTCCACCTCGTCGATGCCGAGGCCGCGACTGGCCAGCGCGTCGGGATTCAATTGCACATGGACGGCGTATTTTTGCGAACCGAAGACCCCGACCTGCGCGACGCCGTTGACCATCGACATGCGCTGGGCCATCAACGTCTCGCCGTAGTTGTCGAGCTGCCACAACGGCAGCGTCGGTGAAGTCAGTGCGATGTAAAGGATGGGCGAGTCGGCGGGGTTGACTTTCTTGTAGGACGGCGGCTGCGGCATTCCCGGCGGGAGGAACGGCGTGGCCTGATTGATGGCCGCTTCGATGTCGGGCGCGACGTCGTTGATGTTTCGGCTCAGGTTGAACTGGAGCGTAATTTGGCTATTGCCAAGCGAACTGACGGAACTCATCGAATCCAGCCCGGCGATGGTGGAGAATTGTCGCTCCAGGGGTGTGGCGGCGGCGGACGCCATGGTGTCCGGACTCGCACCCGGCAGATTGGCGGTGACGACAATGGTGGGGAAATCCACATTGGGCAAGTCGCTCACGGGCAGCAAGCGGTAACCCATGATGCCGAACACGAGAACGCCCAGCATGACCAGCGTGGTCATCACGGGCCGACGGATAAAAATAGCGGAAGGATTGGCCGAGCCGGCGATGTGGGAGGCTTCCACCCGCACAGGCTCAACCGCCGGGCGCGCTGGCAATCCGGCGTCTGTGGTCGGTGTCCGGACCGTCTCACGTTCGCTATTGTCGTCCGGTTGAGAAGTCATGGCGCGGATGCGAGCGAGCGAGCCGATTCCTTCCGAATCTCCACGCGTGCGCCGGGCACCAGCCGGATCTGACCGCTGGTCACGACCTGCTCGCCTGCTCGGAGACCGGATTTGATGACGACTTCCTCGCCCGCGCGATTTGCCACGGTCACCGGTCGTGCGTCCACAGTCAACTCCGGGGTCACGATAAAGACATACTGTCCTTCCTGCCCGACTTGCACAGACTGCGACGGGACGACAACCGCGTTAGTCATGGTAAAGAGCGTCAGTGCCGTGTTGACGAACTGGCCGGGCCAAAGTCGTTCCTCCTCGTTGGGATAGATGGCGCGCAGGAGAATGGTCCCGGTGTCCGTATCGACGGTGTTATTGATCACAGCGAGTTCACCGGTCGAGGGCCGCGCTTCGTCACCTTGCGCGCGAACTTCGACCTTCAACCGGGCCGAGGCCGCCTGTTCACGAATGCGCGGCAGCTCCTGCTCCGGCACCGAGAAGTCCACATAGATGGGACGGGTTTGATTCAGCACCACGAGCACGGTGTCCTGGTTCTTAACCACGTTGCCGGCATTGACCAGCAGTTTGCCAGCGCGGGCGTTGACGGGCGACAGGATAGTGCAGTAGGCAAGCTGGAGGCGGGCGCTCTCGATCGCGGCCCGGTCGGCGGCCACGGTCGCGCGCAGCGCGTCAGCAGCGGCGCGAGCCTGATCGTAGGCGTCCTGCGAAACGATGTTCTGGTTGAGCAACGTGGCGTTGCGTCGCTCTTCGACGATGGCGTTGGTGGCCAGCGCGTTGTCCTTGGCGAGGTTGGCCTCGGTCTGGTGCAACGCCGCCTCGAACGGGCGCGGGTCAATGGTGAAGATGGTTTGTCCCGCCCGCACCTCAGCGCCTTCCTGGAAAAGCACGCTCCAATAACCCATCCACCTGGCTCCTGACCGCCACGGTGGAAAAGGCGTTGACGTGCCCAATCGCGCGTACCTGGACGGGAACGTCCTTGTTCATGGCGAGGGGGACTGTGACGGGCGCGGCCGCGGACCGTGACAGCGGCGCGCCGTTGTCACGGCCAGCCGGCGAACAGCTCGTCAGCGCCAAAAGCGTGAGCATCAAAGTGAGACTTTCAACTCGAACAGTCTTGGAACGAAGAGCGAAGATGTCGATCTCCCGGTGGTAATCCCGGGAGGGGAAAATTGGCTGATTTCGTTTCATGATCAGTCATCCTCAAGGCTCCAGCCATACAAGGCACAGCCAACCAGCGTGATGAAAGTTCCCGCCACGGCCAGCCACGCGCTCGTGACGGTGATGCCCCAGCCAATCAGGGTCAGGCCCGTCGTCAGAATCATGAACACCACAAACGCGAATGAGAAATTCACGAGGTCCGGGCTGTCGGCGTCATGGCTGAACCAGCGGATCCAAGTGGTGGTGTAATGCGCAGGCGCAGGCGCGGCGTCGCGGTTCGATTCGATTCCGGTGCGTTTCGAGGTCAGCGAGGTGGGGGGGTCCGCGGACTCAGGTCCATCGCGCACTGGACGCGCGCGGTGGATCGTTCCTCGTGAATCGTTTTCATAAACCAGTGTGTTCATAATATGCCTTTCTATTCATTGATGCCCCAATGGCGAAACGAGGACGGCGTTGAGAATCCTCTTTCTCGGTTTTGGTTCGGACGAAGTTCGCCGTCGGTTTGGCGGCGTTCGCGAACTGCTGAAAGCTATCTAGCGGACGCCATGCCAACCGCACGGCGGTCGGCCTGATGCTTCAAATGCACGCGAATGGCAGTATTGTTGCGCGAGGCGATGCGGAGGGTCGGCGCATTCTGAACCGGAGACGGAACAAAACGTTCCGAACAACAAATCGCTGGAGTCGGCCGTTGCCGCTGGTTTGCGTCAGGCGCCCAATCGTCTGCATAGTCAGTCTTCGCTTGGTGGCTTTCCCAACTCATCGACGACGAAGCCGATGCAGAGGATGAGAACGAACGACTCGCTCATCATGAGGAAGAACCAGTCGTCACCGATCCAGCCAGCCGAAGACCCGCGGTGCGCCGAAAAAAGGTTTGTCAGTGACCACGGTCGTTCATGTACCTCCGCTGCCCGTGTGCTGGCTGACGGCCTCACCGTCATCATTTTTTAATTCCCCAAAGATGATGGCCGATAAGATGGTCAATCCGCCCAGGCAAGGGAAGGCTTGGTGGATGCCGTGAATCATTTCCGGCGCGCTCGTTTTAAAGCGGCCGGGGATGAAGAAGGCCGCCGCCAGCGACGCCGTGGCCACGCCGAAACTGACGGACATCTGCTGCATGGTGCTGGCGATCGTGCTCGCGCTGCTGGTTTGATCGCTTGCGATGTCGGCGTAGGCCAAGGTGTTCATGCTTGTGTATTGCAGCGAGGGGAAAAAACCAAAGGCAAAAACCTGCGCGACGACCAGCCATATTGGTGTACGCGCGTCAATGGTCGCGAACAACATGATCAACAGGCCCAGCATGACAGTGTTGGAAATGAGGACGCCGCGGTAGCCAAAGCGTTTGAGGATGACCGGCATCGTCAGCTTGAGACTCATCGCCGCCACCGCCTGGGGCATCATGAGCAGCCCGGATTGAATCGGCGTGAACCCCAGGCCCACCTGGTAAAGGAGAGGAAAGAGAAACGGGATTCCGCCAATCCCCAACCGGGTGAAAAAGCTGCCGCCCACCGACGCCCGGAATGTGCGGATGCTAAACAACGCCACGCGCAGCAACGCAAACGGGGTATGCGTCGCCCGCAATCCATAACCGGTGAGCGCAACGGCGGAAAGGGCCAGCAACCCGAGCACCGCCCGTCCGCTCAGCGTGTGCTCCCCGAATACTTCCAGGACATAAGACAACAGCGCGACCCCGCTGCCGAAAAGAATCATTCCGGGCAGATCGAACGGACGGCAATTCTCCTCGCGATAGTTCGGGAGATGCCGCTGGACCAGATACAAGCCGATCAGACCGGTGGGTAGGTTGCCTGTTTGCGAGCAGCTTCACCATCTGGCGTTCGGAAGCCGCCTTGCACCGGGATAATCAACGCGCGATGAAGGGCTGGCTGGCGGCGACGGTCCTGCTCGGCGCCGTCTTCATCGTCGGGCAGGGGCTGGAGTATTGGCATTTATTTCGCAGCGGCCTGGTGGTGAATTCCATTTGGCTTCGGGATCATCCCCTCGACACCACCACGTCGCCGAATTCACCGTGCGTCCTCACGACGTAAAAATGAGTCGTTGGCATTTCCTTGTGGAGCGGCCGCAGTTCGCGTCGTTCTTCAGCGCCGTGATCGGAATCTCAGGCGGCGGGATGCCTTTGTATGTGATCGTGCCGTATATGTCGGCGGCCCTGGCCGCAGGCGGACTGGCCAACAAAACGACCGCAGCGCTCGCAGCGTCAATGGAT
>JBDTOW010000414.1:0-4888 GCA_039933075.1 Verrucomicrobiota bacterium
GGATCATTTTGAGTGGAATGACGTCGCTTCTCCACAGTCCCTCGGCCAGCCGTTTCCCGTGACGATTGTCGCTCAGGATGTCTTTGATAACACCGTCACGAACTTTGATGGCGTTGTTAGTCTTAGCGGACGAGTCGAGTTCCCAGAGACGACTCTCGGGGCCGGGACTGAGTCTTGGGATTTTCCTTTGGGCGGGTTCTTTCCGGAATCGCGCATCCAGGTCATCTACCCTGCCAGCGAGGTTGGATCGGCGCGCCGAATCACGTCTCTCGCGATCTATGTTTCCAACACCCGCAGTCTGCCGGCCACCCGCTTCACCATTAGAATGAAGCACACATCGTTGCGCAGTTATTCCGCGGCGCCTTTCTGGGAGCGAATCGACTGGACGACAGTGTATCAAAAGAATCAGCCCGTGAACGATCGGGGCTGGGTCGTGTTCGAGCTGACCACTCCTTTTGACTATGACGGAACGAGCAGCCTGATGCTTGACTTCAGCTATAAGGGGAGCGGGTTCAGCACCGGCGGACAATGCCGCTATTCGGTGACCAGTGAGCCGCGGTCGATCTCCTATCAGAGCTTTGGCGAGTTCGAAGATCCTTTAATCTGGACAGGTTCAATATCGCCGCCGCCGGATGTGGATTCGAAGGTGCCAAATATTCTCCTGACCGCCGTGAATCCGGTGGCAATTACTCCGGTTAGCTCGGGCAATTTCGTAAACGGAGTTTGGGATGGCGAGGTCATCGTCCAGGAATTGGTGCCGCGGCTTGCTCTACGGTCCGACGATGCGGAAGGACACTTCGGGAAAGGAAATGTTTTCGACCTGCAAGCGAGGGACGATCTTTCGGTGGCGGTTTCCGATTCTCCGGATCCGGTGACCGCTGGACAGGATATCGTTTACACATTTCTGGTGAGCAATTCCGGCCCATCGCCGGCGACTGGCATTGTTTTTAGCAACGCACTTCCTGCTAACCTGAACCTGGTTTCCGCGACGTCGAGCCAGGGAACGCTCATACGCACCAATCCGGCGGTGGTCTGTGAATTGGGAACGTTGCCGGGCGGTAGCAATGCCGTCGTCACGGTTGTCATGAACACGGGTTCGTTCACCGGCTCGGTAACCAATCTCGCGCAGGTCACGCGAAATGAGGCTGAGACATACCTGCCGAACAACAACTCAACCGCCGTCACGATGGTCGTGCCGCGTCCTTCAATTTCAATCGACGACGTAACCGTTATTGAGGGAGATTTTGGCACCACGAATGCCGAGTTCACGGTACGGCTTTCGGGGCCAAGCAGCCAGGTAATCACCGTCCGGTACGCCACGATAGAGGATACTGCCCAGGAAAAAAGCGATTATATCGGGGCGACCGGAGTGCTGACGTTCCCACCCGGGGTTACGGCGCAAAACGTGGTAGTGCAAGTGAATGGTGATACAGAGGATGAGTCGGATGAACAGTTTTTTCTGACCCTCTCGTCACCGGAAAACGCTTCATTAGCTCGCGCTCAGGCTACTGCCTCAATCCTTGATAATGACGGACCGGTGATATCCGTTCTCGACGTGTCGGTGGTTGAGGGCAACCGGGGGACAACCAACGCCGTGTTCTCGTTGCTGCTCGATCGGCCCAGTGTCCAATCTGTGTCCGTGGAGTACGCCACGTCCAATGGCAGCGCGGCGTCAGGGTCAGATTATGAGGAAACCAATGGTATCGTCAGCTTTGCTCCAGGAGTGACAAACCGGACGATAACCGTCGGGGTGAAAGGTGACACGCTGGTCGAACCGAATGAACGCTTTTTCCTCAACCTGTTCAACTCAACCAACGCGACGATCGTGGATCAACAAGCCGTCGGCAACGTCGTCAATGATGATGGTTTGCCTGGCAATGTCGATCGGTTCGAATGGACGGCGATAGCTTCCCCGCAGACGGTAAACCAACCCTTCGCGGTGACGGTCAGGGCTACGGACGCCTTCAATCGGCCGGCGACCAACTTTTCGGGGACTGCCGCCCTCCGCGGCGAAATTGTGTATCCGGACGCGAACGTCGGTGACGGCGAATTGCCGTGGTCGGAGCCGTTGGGGACGATTTACGAAGATTCCCGTGTGCAAATCATTTATCTGGCCGGCGAAGTTGGAGCGCCTCGGCTCATTACCGCGCTCGCGATCCATGTGACGGCGGTGCCCGCTTTGACTTTGAATCGATGGACCATTCGGATGAAACACACCAGCCTGAGCAGGTACGGCTTGACTCCTGCCTGGGAACGAACCGGGTGGACCATTGTTTACCAAAATAATGAAACGTTGAGCGCGACCGGTTGGGTAAATTTTCAATTCACAAAACCGTTCGATTATAACGGCGTCGACAACCTGATGATCGACGTCAGTTTTAATAACAGCGAATTCGCGTTTCCAGAAGGAGAATGCACGGCGACGGAAACCGCCGATGCCCGGTCTCTTTGGGGGGCTGCGGATAGTGATTTTGGAGATCCGCTCAATTGGATCGGCAACAATCCGGAACCGAGTATCGAAAATCAGATCCTTAATATTCGACTTTCGTCTCACCTGCCGGTTGCCGTCGGGCCGACGAATTCTGACCGTTTCGTGAGCGGCGTTTGGGCCGGCGAGATGACTGTGGAAGAGCTCGTAACCGGGATGATTCTGCGCGCGGACGATGGTGAAGGGCACGTTGGCCAAAGTAATCCGTTCGACACCGGAGTTTTTGACGATCTGTCCGTGAGCGTAACGGACTCCCCGGCTCCCGTGACCGTCGGAAGACCGCTGACCTATAGCGTGACTGTCCACAACTCGGGACCGTCGCTTTCAAGCGGAGTCATTTTGACCAACGCGTTGCCGGCTGGAGTTTCGTTCGTGTCCGCCGTTTCCGATCAAGGACAGTGTTTGGAGACCAACGGAATTGTTGTTTGCGACCTTGGCGCTGTCCCGGGCGGCACGAATGTAAGCGTGGTCATCGTCGTCAACAGCTCCGATGCTGCCACGGTGCTGACCAACCGGGCCAGCGTCGCCCGTAACGAGGTCGATCCCTACCTTTCAAACAATGTCGCTCTTACGCAAACCCGCGTGAATAATCGGCCGTCCATCTCGATCTCAGACGCCAAAATAATGGAAGGAGACTCTGGAACCACCGGAGCTGTCTTGATCGCGAGGCTGTCTGTCAGGAGCAGCGAAACAGTCACGGTGGATTGTGCGACTGCGGATGGCACGGCAGAGCAGGGGACCGATTACCTTGCCGCGGGGGGGACCATCATCTTTCCAGCCGGCACTACCAATCAAACTGTGACTGTCCAGATCGTCGGCGACACGATTGATGAACTGTTGGAAACCTTGTTTGTCAATCTTTCCAACCCAGTGAACGCCACCATCAGCGACCGGCAAGGGATCTGCCGAATCATTGACGATGATGGCCCCTCGATTTCGATCGGTAGAATCAACGTTGCCGAGGGCAATTCCGGCACGAACAGCAGCGTGTTTGCCGTGAAGCTAAGCGCCGCGAGCCCGCAGACGGTCACCGTCGAATATGCAACCGCGGATGACTCTGCGATCGTCGGAAGCGATTACCTGGAGGCGGCCGGCAAGCTCACCTTTCGTCCTGGCGTTACCAACCTGAACGTGACCATCCGGATCAAGGGCGACATCACGATTGAGCCCGACGAGAACTTCTTTGTGAATCTCTTTAATCCCACCAACGCAACAGTTCTGGTAAGCCCTGGAATCGGTACGATTCGCAACGACGATGGTTTACCGGGTGAGTTGGATCACTTCGAATTGAGCACAATCTCATCGCCGCAACGAGTGAATCAGCCGTTCACCACCGTCTTGTTTGCTCGCGACGTTTTGAATCAGGCCGCGCAGAGCTTCAACGGCACGGCGCAGTTGGAGGCGGCGACCGGGAATCCCGATTCAACGATCGGGACCGGTACTGCTGCGTGGAGTGGTCCGCTGGACACTTCCTATGGAATATCGCGCGTCCAGGTCATTTATCTGGCCAAAGAAGTTGGATCGGCTCGCCGCGTCACTGCGCTGGCCTTGAACGTGACGGGGATTCCGAGTCGGACATTAAGCCGGTGGACGATCCGTATGAGGCACACGGTCCTCGACAGTTATGGAAGCCGGCCGATTTGGGAACGAACAGGTTGGACAACGGTTTATCAGCAGGATCAAACTCTCGATGCGACGGGATGGACCACTTTCGCTTTCACCAGGCCATTTGATTTCAACGGCACCAACAACTTGATGGTGGACTTCAGTTTCAAGAACGATGATTTTGATTTCAGCGCGGGAGAATGCCTTTCTTCTGATACCCCGGACGAGCGTTCCTTGTCGTACACAACATTCGGGTTCTTGGATTCGACGGACGATCCGTTGACTTGGTCAGGAAGAGTTCCCGAACCCGAGGTGAATCTTCAGATCCCCGACATTCGCCTCTCGACGATCACGCTGGTACGAATGACGCCAACGAACTCCGCAGCCTTCGTCGATGGTTCGTGGACCGGGACGCTTACGATCGATACCCCGGCGACTAATTTGGCTATCCGCGCGAGCGATGTGTTCGGGCACACGGGAGAAAGCGGAAGCTTTGCCGTTGGCCTATGGACCGACACCGACGGCGATGGCTTGCCCGATGATTGGGAAGTGGCCAATAGATTCGATCCGGCCGCTGGACGAGACGCAACGGAGGATGCGGACGGTGACGGCTTGAGCAATGCCGAGGAGTATTTTGCCGGAACGGACCCGCACGACCCGGCAAGTACCTTGCTCATCGGAGTTGCGCGAATCAATGACACGGGGCCAGTGATCTTCTTTCAAAGCGTTCCCGGGAAGATTTACCGAATTGAAAGCTCAACTCAAATCGATGGCGCGGTGTGGTCGGCCGTCCGG
>JBDTOW010000415.1:0-4887 GCA_039933075.1 Verrucomicrobiota bacterium
AAAGCGGAGAATCCGAATCAAGCCTGATGATGACGTGAAAAGATTTCCGAGAGCGAGTTCGTATGGCCAGCGGGCCTGCCGGGTTGCGCGGGGCACATGCCCGCCACATTTGGCAACTCCTAGAAAATCTACGAAGATCGTAGTGGTGAAACGACTGGGCGTATTGGTTTGCGGATTCTTTTTTCTGCTCGGGAATTTGTCCTACCTTTCGGCTTGGGGCCAGCCAACTGCGTCAGAGACTGCATATCCTTATCCGGGATCAGTGGAGCATCTTGGCCCTGCGGCAGCCGATGGGGCTTTCTTCTTTAACGCCAAATCGCTGGTTAGCAATTTCATCGTCAGAGATCGCTCTGGTGAGCTTCCGGCAGCGCCGGTAACTTATGCTGAGCCAATCATCAACTATGTCTTGAAGACTCGTCAAACCGGTCGAACTGGCCGGGAACGTGCGCCGGTCAAGGTCTACACAATGAAGCCAGGAGGTCCGCCTGTCCATTGGAGTGCTGGAAAACTACCGATCGGTACCTACATGCTGCGCGTTATTGGTGCGCTTGGGAGCGAAGAGGTAGCGATGCCGCCCAGGCAAGTCATTTTTCAGTTACGGATCAATGATGGACTTGATGGCTCATCAAGCGTATACGTTCTGCGGGGGCGCGGGCTGGACAATTTCTTTTGCATGCAGGAATTCGGTTTTCATGTCGTGGACCAGCGAGAAATCAACCTCGAAGTTAGTCTTGTTCAAGACAGCGAAGCGCCCATTCACCTGCACAATCTCGAGATTCATGACATTCTTGCTGGATGCGCGAAGGAGGCGGGGAAGACCATGCCCTCTCTCTATACCCTCGCCGAGCGATCGCGCGCGCGAAAAGCTTTCGGCGAAACGGGTAAAGGGAAGAAGATGCTGGCCGAAATCGCTTCATCACCCAAATCCGCAGGAGCCGCGCGCCGCCGACGAGACGAAGAGATTTGGAATTCTCTTCCACCTCTTAACTGTGCGGTGAACGAAAATTATACGCCCTTAATTGGACGAGAAACCGCTTTTGCCGTCGACACTCAGGGCTCGCGCAGCTCGGAGAAGGTTTGGTTTCTCAACCGCGTCTATGGCGGCGAATACAATTTTTACGATTGGCAAAAGCCATTCGAAGCTGTGCACGATCGGTGGGATGAAGTCGGTCGCCATCCCGTTAGTCTCAAGGACGCTTACACGCTGGCCGAGTACCTTGCGCACAAACCGCTCGGAGCGACCGGCGATCGCGGTTGGGGTGTGCTCAGCGACCGGAAGGAAGGCAAACTCCCTGTAATCGTCTTTCCTGTTCTTCGGCTGAACACTACGGCGCTCAACGCAGCGGCACACCATTTGTCCCCGGAAACAATCGATCGTTATTATATTGGGGGCGACGAGGCCTTCGCTCGCGACATGGCGATTTATTTGTGTCGGTACGCCTATTGGCTACCCACTTACTCGCTGCGCCACTGTATCGAATTCGCCACTTGGAAAGCCGAGCTTCCTTGGATGCCAACGCGCTTTTATATGTCGAAGTATGTCAACCACGACTACGCGATTGCCTACGACAAACTCTTTCCATTTATCAAGAACAACCATGAATTGGCCGAAGCCGTCGGCCGGTTCGTCCCCTGGGTGAAGACTCCCGATGATGTTGTCAGGCTTCTCGATAGTCACCTCGTTCAGTACATGGCGAAGAACATGATTTGCGATCGTTATTACTATGACAATGAATCTGGTGAAATCATGATTACACTGGCAGCCATCCAGGCCAACGCGCGTCTGAGCGAACCGTGGATGGAGTTTCTGTGGTCTCGTGTTTATTATTATCCCATCGGCCATCAGCCGCTGCCGGACGTAATTTCCATCAACACTCAGCGTGACGGTAGTTCGACAATAGGATCCTCGTTTTACAGCATGAATGGCGGACCGGCAGTGGCAGTGGCGAAAAGTTTGGAAGCCTATCTGCGAACAGGTGGATTTGCGAAGTACGATTTGCGCGACGCGCAAAGCTATTCAAAGGCTCTGGCGGGTTGCTATTTTCCGGTCGAATCGCCCGTTGCAGGGAGGTGGACGTTGAGTGTCGGTGATGTTGGCGGGCCCGCAATCAAATATGGACAGCACACAGAACCATCGGTCAACGCCGACGTCGGATGGAAGTGGACGCACGATCCAAAGTTTGCGTGGCTCCTGGTCCACGAACGAGGGCAAAGAGGAGAGACCGAGGAAGAATGGAAGTCGATTGTGGACGCAGCGGTTGGCGTTCCTGATCCGCTCATGCATAGGCGCTCACGCGTTCTCAGCGACTGGTCGGGCATCCTTGAGAGTGGAGTTGGAGATCCAGATTTCCGATTTCATCGTGCGGCAGCCATTCGCGTCGGACGCGGTCATGGTCACGAGCACAACGACACCCTCGATCTTCGAGTATGGGCACAGGGCCTCATAATGAGCGGCGATCTCGGTCAGCGAGGCAGCTATGGCAAACCCACGCACGCAGCCAGCCTATGCCACAACGTTCTGCAAATCGACAGCGACGACTTAAACTCGCATTCATGGGTGCGGAACCTCTCCGACATGGCCGGAGTCCAATACTTGCAAGCAGAGGCCGCGCGGCCCAACTCCAGCATTCTGCGGCGCCAGATCGCGCTTATAGATGTGAGTGAAGGAAGAGCATCTCGAGAACTCAAACCCTCGCAGGATGCGAAAGTCGTTCCCCCGAATTCGTACGTTTTCGACGTCTTTCGGGCAACCGGCGGCAAGATGCACACGTACTGCTTCCACGGATGCGTTGACGACCTGAACTTTGCCGTTAATTCTACTAACCGCAAATTCTTGCCGCGGGATGGCACTCCGGAACGCGCCAGATTAGAGGAAACCGATCCCGAAGCACAATATTTGCGGGACTTTCGTTGGACTCGTGCAGACTATATGGGCGCGATTTTTCGGCCTGAGGATGCAGACTGGGTTGCCGATGCGCCGGACGAAACACTGCAGGCGACTTGGCGGTTGAGCCGTGTGGCTGAGCAACGGATGACTACGGGCGGCGGGGCGATGACCGAGCCCCGGAAGTTTACGCGCCTGCACTTTTTCAACCCTCAAGGTCTGCGACTTTTGCACGGCATCGTTATTGACAAGGATGGCCAGAACAAACTCAACCCTGAAGTACCTTATTATGCCGGGCGATGTCTCTTCGTGCAGAAACGTTCGCCGACTGGTACGACAGCCCCGTTGACGAGCGCTTTTGCCGCGGTGATTGAACCGTACGCCGGTGAACCCTTTATCCGGGAGCATCGCATTCTTCGAGTGGAGCCAAATGAAAACGACGCCCTGCGTGCGGTGGCTGTAGAAGTGGAAACGTCGACTGGACGCACAGATATTTGTTTCGCCGATGGCCATTCCGACCGAAAGTGCACGCTGCCGGATTCCGGCGTCGAGGTGACCGGCGAATTTGCATTTGTGTCGCGTGATGCGGAAGGAATTGTCAGCGCGAGCCTGACGGGTGGGACGCGGCTAAAGACACAAACGTGGATACTCTCGACTGACGCGTCCAATTACCGGGCCAAGATTACCAAGATCGACTATCTGAGTCGGACACTCACACTTGACCGTGTTCTCCCCGCCGATGCATTACGGGGCGCCTTCGTCGAGGTAGGCGACGACTTGAGGCGAACCACCTATGAACTATCCGATGTCCAGACTGCAGGGGCCACAATCGCCGTTCGAACCCGTAAAAGCCTGGAAATCTTACGGACCAGTATCACCAAAATGTCTGCAACCACGTCCGGTCGTGGGACGGTCGTGAAAACCCGCATTGGCGGGCTGGGACAAGAGACCGGTGCTTGGGTGGTAAATGCTGCCTTTTCAAAATGGTGGCGGCTATCCAAAGCCGATCCGGAGGCCATTTTGGATGGGCCCGCCTCGCCGGACGACTTCAAGAATGAGAACGGACACATTATCGTCCTCGAGCTCGGTCCAGGCTCGGAACTTATTCTTCCGACCCGAGTGTCGATGGTGCGAGTCAGGCTTCAGGACGGCTACGCGTTTGAGGTTCGAGCAAATGTTTCTTTCACTCTTCAGAGTGGCAGATCATTGAAGCTCTCTTTGGATGGACGAATATGGCGCGAGTTAGCCGACGGATTGGTGCCGGCCAATCCGGATGGTGCGGTGCTCTATTTGAGAGGGCTAAATTGAAGCCAGGACCTAACAAGACTGTAATCCAGCCGCCGCAGGAACTGTGCACTGAGTGGCTAAGCTAAGGACGAAGAGCCATCCAATTCTTACAGTGGAGACCCCGGTGACACCGGTGACAGCGTGGAAGGCGCCGCGACTGTTCCAAGATAGCTTCAGCGTCAGCCCGAATAAATACGAAAGCCGCAACAACGATCTCCGCCGAGTTTGCTCGGACATCTCGGCGCGATTTGCCCTGTCGCTGCCCAGCTCTCTTCCCGCAACTTGGCGACGTTGGCCATTCCGACGATGGCCGTGTCGAAGACAATCTGACTTGTTGAAATGCAGAGGGTCCGTGGCCAGGGCGTTGAATTCTCTGCACTCTTCCGCCTGCCCAGCCCGTAGTGAAGTTTAGGTTGTGGGTTAATTCCCGCTAAAGACCGAGTGCTGACAAGTCATGGACTCTTCTGCCGCTGAGTGGCTGAGTACGCTCCTCAACGGGCACCAACAACCGATTCAGTTCCCCAAGCCGCGCATCAACTCATCAACTCAACTTCCAAGCCTGCCTTCGTTGTAGCGTTTAGAGCATGTCGTTGCACGCAGTCGTACAGCGGCTCTGTGAGGATCGCCCGATTGAAGCCCAGGACAGGAGGTTGATCGGTTGATCGTGTTGCTTCGGCAAGCGTGCGTAGGCGTGAAAATCTCTGCGGCCAAGGGTG
>JBDTOW010000416.1:0-4885 GCA_039933075.1 Verrucomicrobiota bacterium
ACCCGAAGCAATCACCCGATGTCTCCTACGGGCGCGTGTGCGGAGAACCGGAAATCCAGGGCTATTTCCTCCACCCAACCCCCGGCAAGCCCAACGAGAGCAGTGGACCCGGATTCGCGCCGAACGTGGCCTTCACTCGCCCCAGCGGCTCCTTCGTCGATCCGTTCACCCTGGCGCTGTCCTGCCTCTCCACCAATGCGGTCATCCGCTACACCCTCGACGGGCAATTGCCGAGCCATATTTCGCCCGCTTATCGCGCGCCGATATTGCTCACGAACACCACTTGCGTGCGGGTCCGAGCTTACCAGGATGGCCTGCTCCCGGGGCCGCCGAAAAGCGAAACCTATCTTTTGCTGGCAACGAACGTCCTGGGCTTCAGCTCGACTCTGCCGGTAATGGTGATGGACACCTTTGGGTCAGACCGGGCGACCTCGTCGCGTTCTTCATTCGCCCACCTCTCCTTCTATGAACCGGTCAACGGCAAGACCTCGTTCAAGAATCGACCCGCCATGACGACCCGTGGAGGTTTCCATGTTCGAGGATCGAGCACGGCGGAAATGCCGCAAACCAGTTTCGCGGTGCAGTTCCTGGATGAATTCAACCACGAACAGCATCTTTCCCCCTTGGGCTTGCCTGCTAATTCCGATTGGGTGCTTTATGCCCCCAATGACTTCGATCGAGTGATGATTCATAACCCGTTCGTCCACCAGTTGAGCCGCGACCTGGGCCGATACTCTCCACGCACCCGGTTCATGGAGGTATACCTGGTTCAACACCCCGGTCCGGTAACCGCCCGCGACTACTACGGCCTCTACGTGCTGGAAGAGAAGATCAAAGTCGGCAGGCACCGGGTCGCCATCGACCGGCTCGGCCCCGATGATCTGAAACCGCCCGAGGTAACGGGCGGTTACCTGGTAAAATTCGACCGCTTGGGTCCAGGCGAAGGCGGCTTCTGGGCCGGCGGCGCCTCGATGGTCTTTGTGGAACCGAAAGAGCCGGTCATCGAATTGCCGCAACGTGCCCCGCAGCGTCAGTATATCCAGGGCTACTTCAACGAGTTCGACCGCGTTCTGCGCAGTCCGAATTGGAAGGATCCCGTTCGGGGCTATCGGGCCTACATCGATGTCGATTCCTGGGTCGACTTCCACGTCCTGGAAGTGCTCAGCGGTAATGTGGACGTTTTTGCTTTCAGCACCTACTTCTACAAACCGCGCGACGGAAAGATCACTTACGGCCCGCACTGGGATTTTGACCGCGCCCTTGGATCGACCGATCATCGAGACGCCTATCCACGCCGCTGGAACACGGGCCGGTTCTTCGACGCTCCGTGGTGGTCTCGGCTGTTCAGCGATCCGGATTTCTGGCAGCTCTGGGTGGACCGGTGGCAGGCGTTGCGCCGGACGAATTTTTCCGAAGCGTATCTGTTCGGATTGATTGACCGGCTCACGGACGAGGTGCGTGAGGCTCAACCTCGCGAGGTCAGGCGATGGGGTCTCGAACCGAGAGGCGGTTCTTACCAACGTGAGATCGATTGGATGAAGAGCTGGCTGTCCCAGCGCATGGATTTCATCGACCAGCAATTGGTCCAACCACCCCAACTCAGCCAGGCAGGCGGGCGAGTTGTCCCTGGCTACGAACTCGCCTTAACCGGACCTGCCGGCGCGACCGTCTATTATACCCTCGACGGCACCGACCCACGTTTGGCTCAAGGCGCAATTTCATCCAACGCCGTCATCTATACCAGCCCGATTGCACTCTCAGGCGATGCCAAAGTCGTCAGCCGCGCGCGAAATCCCAACCGGCGTCAAACCGGTGGGCCGCCAACGTCCACGCCGTGGTCGAGTCCGATGAGGGCGGATTTCACGGTCGCGCCGCGTTGACTGCAACCTCCGTGCTGTGGGAGCCCCGCTCGATGAGCAGTCGCAGCGCGACCCGTTCCATTGCGAGCCTTGCGAGCCGCAGGCTCAAAGTCAACGCTTGCCAACCCAAGACGACCGTGACAGGTTAGTTTTGCGAAAACGTGACACCCGCACCGATGCCCCCCAACGAAGGCGAGCGACTGGCTGCCTTGCGCGACTATGGCATTTTGGATACGCCGCCGGAATCCGCCTTTGACGATCTCACCCTGCTCGCAACGCAAATCTGCGGCACCCCGATTGCCGCGGTCACCTTGATCGATGAACAACGCCAATGGTTCAAGGCCCGCGTGGGCATGGTGAAAGTCACGGAAACTCCGCGCGATATCTCGATCTGCGCCCACGCCATTCTTCAGTCCGAACTATTCATCGTGCCGGACCTGCAGGCTGATCAACGGTTCTTCAACAATCCGCTCGTCAGCGGGGGAACCGAGCAGATTCGATTTTACGCGGGGGTGCCACTGATCACGCCGGCGGGCCACGCGGTTGGCACTCTTTGCGTTATGGACACGACGCGACGCCAACTTACTGCGGAGCAGGCGAGGGCGCTGAGAATCCTAAGCCGGCAGGCATTAACTCAACTGGAGCTACGCCATAAACTGGCTGAGCTCAGCCGGACAGTGGTCGAACAGTATCGCACGGAGGAGGCCTTGCGGAAAGCGGAGGAAAAGTACCGCAGCATCTTTCAAAATGTTGTCGAAGGAATTTTCCAGACAACCCCGGAGGGCAGATACCTGTCGGTCAACCCGATGCTGGCTCGCATCTACGGCTACCGTTCTCCCGAGGAACTCATCGAGGCCATCAACGATATCGAGCACCAGCTTTATGTTGATCCCGATCGGCGTCATGAATTTGCCCGGCTGATTCAGGAAAACGAGGTCGTAACGAGATTTGAATCACAGGTTTTCCGGAGGGATCGCAGTGTCATCTGGATCTCGGAAAATGCCCGCGCGGTCCGCGACAAAGACGGCAAATTGCGCTTCTACGAAGGAACGGTCGAGGATATTACGGATCGCAAATTGACCGAGGGAGCCTTGCGCAACTCGGAAGTTCTCTACCATTCCCTGGTGGAAAGCCTTCCACAAAATATCTTTCGCAAGGATCGAGAAGGACGTTTCACCTTCGCGAACACGCGGTTTTGCAACACCCTCGGGAAGCCCCTCGCGGAGATTCTGGGAAAGACTGACTACGATTTTTACCCGCCGGAATTGGCGGCAAAATACCATCGGGACGACCTGCGTGTCATCGAAACGCTTCAGGGTTTCGAGACGGTGGAAGCCCATCAGACACCGGACCATGGCAAGATCTATGTCCAGGTAATGAAGATACCGCTCTACGATCACAGCGGCCAGGTGGTCGGCACCCAGGCCATTTTTTGGGACGTCACCGAGCGCAAGAGAATGGAAGAGGACCTGGCGTATGAGCGGGACCTGCTGCAAACGCTCCTGGATAATGTTCCCGATAGCATCTACTTCAAGGATCTTCAGTCGCGCTTCATCCGCTGCAGCAAGATACTGGCGAAACGATTCGGCTTTGACGATCCGCGAGAAGCCATTGGCAAAACGGATTTCAACTTCTTCAACGAGGAACATGCGCGGCCGGCGTTTGAGGATGAACAGGAAATCATTCGCACCGGGAAGCCGCTGATCGGCATCACGGAAAAGGAAATCTGGCGTCACGGACAGGAAAGCTGGGCTCTGACCACCAAGATGCCGCTTCGCGACAAGGACGGAAAGGTGCTCGGAACCTTTGGAATTTCCAAAGATATTACCGCGCTCAAACACGCTGAAGAAGAGCTGGAAAAAGCGCGGGACGCCGCCCTGGAATCGACCCGGCTGAAGTCAGAGTTCCTGGCCAATGTCAGTCACGAGATTCGCACGCCGATGAATGCGATCATCGGCATGACCGGTCTGCTCCTGGACACCGAGTTGACGGAAGAACAACAGGATTTCACTGAGACCGTCCGAAACAGCGCCGACAGTTTGCTCACCATCGTCAATGATCTTCTGGATTTTTCCAAGATCGAAGCGGGCAAACTGAACATTGAGGTTATCGAATTTGATTTGCAGGACACCGTGGAGGGGAGCGTCGAGTTGCTGGCCGAACGCGCCCAAAGCAAAGAAATCGAACTGGTCGACTGGGTTCACGAGGATGTGCCTCGCGCGCTTCGTGGCGACCCCGGCAGGCTCCGTCAGATCCTCACGAATTTGATTGGCAACGCGGTGAAATTCACGGAGCAAGGCGAGGTGGTCGTTGAAGTCACTAAAGAGAACGAAACCGCAACGCACGCCCGAATTCGTTTTATGGTCCGGGACACCGGGATTGGAATTCCGGAGAAAGCTCTTCCGCTTTTGTTTCATGCGTTTACTCAAGCGGATGGTTCGACAACGCGTAAGTATGGCGGCACTGGCTTGGGGCTCGCCATCGTGAAACAACTCGTCGAGCTGATGGGGGGGCAGATCGGTGTCGAGAGCCAGGAAGGCCAGGGATCGAGCTTCTGGTTCAGCTTGAACCTCGAGAAACAGGCGGCCCCACAGCACCACCCGGCCCAGGAAGCCGCGGAGCAGCTTTTGAGCGGCCTGAATGTATTAATTGTGGATGACAACACCACGAATCGAAAAATTTTGCGGCACCAACTCGCGGCCTGGAAAATGCAGAGCGGTTCAGCCGCCAGTGGTGCCGAAGCCTTATCGATTCTGCAGGGCCAAGGCGCAACCGGTCACCCGTATGACCTGGTATTGCTTGACATGCAAATGCCGGAGATGGACGGCCTTACCTTGGCCCGAAATATCCGGAACGACAGGAATACAGCCCAAACGCGTTTGGTAATGCTCACCTCGATGGGGGACCGATTTGAGCCGCAAGTGCTGGAAGACGCGGGAATCGCAGCCTGCCTGGTCAAACCAGTCAAACAATCCCGGCTTTTCGATGCCCTCGCCAATGTGATGGGCAGCCACACCGCCGATGCC
>JBDTOW010000417.1:0-4868 GCA_039933075.1 Verrucomicrobiota bacterium
CCGCGCCAGAAGCTGGCGGATCAAATCCACGCCGACGCCGGGACATTCGTTCTGCAAGTCGGCCACGCGGAAGGTGCTGACCTGGCGATCAATCGCGGCCAGCACAGCCTGGGTTTTTTCGCCGCGCGGCGATTTGAGCTGGCCAACGCGTTGCTCGAACTCCTTGCACGCCTGCGTCAGAATGAAGAACAGGAAATTCATCGTGGGCCACGGATCGTGTTTGCCCTCGTGCCAGCGCGCGGAACTTTGTTCGAGGACTTCGTAGTAACGCTCCTTGTTCTGCTCGATGAGGCGTTCGAGGCTGATGTAACGGCCGGCTTCCAATCCGCAGTGATAGCACGCGAGCAAAAACAAAAGGCGGGAAACACGGCCATTGCCGTCGCGGAAGGGGTGGATGCAAAGGAAGTCCAGGTTGAGCGCGGCGGCGAGAATGAGCGGATAAACCCATTTCTCGCGCACTCCGCGCTGCCAAAGTTCAATCATCTCGGCCATCGCCCTGGCGGTTTGTTTGGTAGAAACGGTCTTGAAGCGAATCCGGCTGCGGCCATCAGGATATGTCTGGATGATGTCCACGTCCTTTTCCTTGTAGAGGCCGGCATCCCAGATTTCGCCGCGGGAAAGTTTGTGCAGCTTTTTGATCGTGGCTTCGGTGATGGGCAGTTTCGCCCCCTGCTCGTGGATGAGCCGCAGCGCGTCGCGATAACCGCGCACTTCCTCCTCATCACGGTCGCGGAGCGCGGGCTTGCCGAACATGAGCGTCGCAACGCGAGACTTGTCCACTTCGACCCCTTCGATGCGATTGGACGAGACGGCGCTTTCGACGAGGGCGTTTTCGCGCAGGACTTTGAGTTTCTGCGGTGACTGGCGGGTGAACAGTTCCTGTTTGCCCCGCGCCTCGGCGAGGTCGGTCAAATACCACGTCGTCCGCGTGGGCAACGTGGGTGGTTCGGCGGCAAGCTGGCGGAAGGTCATCATGGTTTTCAGCTCAATTCGTTTTTGAATTCACCTGCCCCGAGAGCAGACGTAGCAGCGGCAGGGTCGCGGGTCAATACATCCACAGCGGAGGCAATGGCCTTGGGCGGCAGAGTAAGCTGCGCACCCTCAACCCACAGCCCTTCTCTCAGTGGGAGAAGGGTGGCCGACAGGCCGGGTTGAGGGTTCGGCAATGCCGATTGCTCTGCGAACAACCCGATGGCAGGCTGCTCGACAAGTTGGTCTTCGGTGTAGGCGTGGGGCACGGCGAATCAGATAGATGTTTTCGGAATCAAAAAAGCTTTGAGAAAGCGGATGAACTCGCTCGCCGCCGTAAGAAGAGCTGTGAAGACTTTCTGCTGCCCTTCGTCGGCCATTTGCAGGTCGGCAATGAGCTCCTCATAGCTGCTGCCTTTGCGGTGGGCGGCCGATTTTGACCGCAAATCCTGGAGGACACGCAAAAATTTGACGTGCGGCTCATGTCCGGCCGCCCCGCGCTCCATGAAGAATTTTTCCAGCTTCGTGATACCCTTGTCGTTCTCCACCCGCGTGGTCAGTCCTTTGGCGATTTCCTTCTCGTTCAAAGAATCCACCAAGACTTTCGTCAGCGCGATGAGCTGGGAATCGAACTCCGCCTGATTGTCCTTCGAGAGCAGCCGCAGTCCGGTCAGAAAATGCTCATCGTCATCGTGGAGCGGTAGGAAAAAGTCCCAGCCGTTGGCTTCCCGGAACGTGCGGTTGAAGTAGTTGTATTCGTGCTTGAAGACCAAGTCTGGCTTCTGCGGGTCGGTAAATTCCGCGAGAAAGCCCCGCTTGAAGGTGGATTGGCTGATTGTTCGGCCTTCCGGCGCGATGTTGAAACTCAACCAGTAATTTCTTTCTCCCTCCGAGAGGTCGCGCCCCAAGTCGCCAAGGAAAACAACTACCACGTCGGTGTGGTCGTTGTCCATCCGCAACCCCCACAAACTGCCGCACCGAAGATAGCCGTCTTCCACGGAAAACTTTCCGGGGTCGGCGTAGTATTTGGCGAGGACTTCCGCACGGAAGAAGACGGGCGTGAGGTAGTGCGGCGCATCGGGGTTCTTGCCGAAGTAATTCGCGAGTTTATCCGGGTCACAGGTGTGGAGGATAGGCTTTCCTGCACCATCGGTATCAATGATGAAGTCCTGATACGTCTCAGGCTTAGCGTCTTTGTCGCTGGGTATCGGCCCGGGCAGCACATACTTCTTCCCAACAATGCTGCCGCTCGTCTCAAAGTCCTTTTTGAAAACCATGTCCGGCGCGACCACGGCATGGAAGTATTCGTGCCTCGCACCGTCGTGATTCGTTCGTGTGTCTTTAAGTCCAAGTTCTGCCAGGGTGCTCTTGCTGTCGCGGAAACTGTCCACGTAGATGGCGAGCGCCATCTGCTTCACCGCACAGAATTTCAAAACCAGGTCCGTCCGAATTTCCAAGAAGTCGTCCCCGTATCGCGCCGCCTCTGATTCGTCGCCATTGGAATCAATCAGCAAGAAACGCCGCTTCGACGTTTCAGGAAACAGATTGTGGTAGAGCCGAAATTCCTGAGCGAGTTCTATGAAGTCTTCTCGCATCCCGTGAAAGCCACGATGGATGACGAGCGGCTCAATGCCGTCGGCGTTCCCTAACGGCGTGTATGTATGCTTTTCAACGCCTCCGGGCCAACTTGTCCACACTGCCGGTCCACCGTCGCCAATGTGAATGTCCCACCCGCCAGAGTTCTTCACGAGATTTGGAATTAACGCGGGCGGGACAAGCGCAGAAAACCAAGTCAGCTTCTGGTTCGCAGACCGGGTGTAGCGATACGCAGGAAACCACGGACTCAGCACGTCGTCACACGCCAAGAAGCCGCAGATGTCCTCGTGTTGAAGCCAGGCGATGTGCTTTTGGAGGTCGGAAGGATTCATGGCCTACATCTTTTTCAGGTAACGAGTGAAGACCCAGCCGGTGAGCATTTCCTGACTTTCGGTGTCCTTCCACTCGACTTGCGTCCAGTTCCGCTTTTGAAGCTTCACGGTCACCACCTGCGCGGCGGAGAGTCTCGCCACCTTCCCAGCGTCACGCCGCTTGGAGCGAAACACGGGAAGCCCATCTTTTGTGACAAGGCGAAATTGGCTGCGTTCTTCCGCGCTGACGCCGACATTCACGAAGATGTTGTTGGTAATCTTTTGAACGATCTTCACCCGCTGTTTCGCCGCCAGTTGGGAAGTAGGCTGGTCCTTAACGAACAATCCATATTCAATCACTAAGCCAAGAATCACGACAACGAGCGCAATGGTGAAGCTTCGCAGGTCAGGCGGCAGCTTTGCCCACCATGAGAACATACGGCCGACTGCTGCCTCTACATTTTCTGTCGGCTGAACATTTCCCGATTCTTCAAGTCCGCATTCCACAGCATCCAAGACTTCCTGAGTTGACGCCATCCCTGCTTCAGGTTGCGCTTCCGTGAACGGCTCAGATTCGAGCCGTTTTAGGAATGCGTCTCTGAACTCGGTTTCTCGAAGTATCCGGCTGGCAAAGTCTGTGATTCGGCTAGATTGCCATAGTTGGCTGGCAGCCATCGCTTCCTGGATTGCTTGCGACATCCCACCAAACGCTGGCGATGAATACATTTTCGCCATCCTTGAGACAGCATCGGTTTGTTCCCGGATGCGTTCGAGACTGTCGAAATTGAACTGCAACGCCGCCTTTTGTGCCGCATCAATGGCTAACTGAATCGAGCTTTTTGGTAGTTGAACGGAACGCAGCAGTTCCTGGTGGAAGTCTCCTGTTGTTCGCATTGAAGCCGCCGCTTTTGCGATGGTATCTGTGAACGAACCGAGGTTGCGATACACCGCTGCTGTTCGGGCTGCTTCGTCTATAATCCTTTGAAACGGACTCTTTGGTGGCTCGAACGACCGCAAAAGCTGGCGACTCAAATCCGCCGCAGATGCCATCGAAGCGAGCCGTTTACCGATGTCACCTGATAGGTCTGCGAGCCGGGCGGCGACCTGTGTCTTCTTGAGAGCTTCATTCAGGAACGAGTTTATGTCCTGCTGTGGCAGGTGAGGGCCTTCGAATTTCTTGACCAAGTTGTTCAAAGGCTCGTCGGGGTTCATGACGTTTGGGTTTTGAGTTCCACCTGCCCCGACAGCAGACGCGGCAGCAGCAGGTCGCGCGTCTGGCGGAGGTTGTCGCTGCGTTCGTAAAGCGTCTCGATGAATTCGTGCATCGGTGCGATGCGCGCGATGAAGTTTTTAATCAACGACTGCGGTGGGCACGCGAAAGTGTAGTTGAGTATGCCTTCCTTCGGTAATCCTAGCACCGTAGTCTCGATTGCGAAGCCCTTGGCGAATCCTCTGAAATCTTCGTGCAACATCAGGTGGTAAAAGAACAGTGGCGACATGCCCTCGGCAGGACGAACTGCGAAGAGGTGATGCGAGATGAGAATTGGGCGTCCGTTCCCAAGCCGTGGAATCAAAACAGGACTCGCAACTACGTTCCCAGCTTGAGTTAGGTCCGTGTTCGCGAGGACAACGTCGCCCGGCTTCACCGTGTGGCGAGGCTTGAAGTCGCCCGAATACGGTTTGGTTGCGTCGCGCCGAAATCCTCCACCTGGTTGTATGTTCTTCAGATTGACCATCGGATTTCCGTCTCCCGTCAATCCAGCACCGTTGTAGGAAACCCCTTTGTCCACGTTGAGTATCTCGCCGAGCTTCTTCACCTCCCAGCCTTTGGGGATGTCGCCGAGGGGGGAGGCGACGCGCGGGAGCTTTTCGTGGCCGGGGAAGCGGAAGTGGACGAACCACTCGCGGTAGAGGGCGCGGGCCATCGCCTCCAAAATCCGGATGCGCCGCTGACTGTTCTCCATCAGCTCGTCGTAGGCCGACAGGATGCCC
>JBDTOW010000418.1:0-4867 GCA_039933075.1 Verrucomicrobiota bacterium
TCCGAGCCTCACACCCGACAAATCTTATCAAAGCCCTTTTCTTGAATCCGCCATAATGCTGCCGGCGGAAGAGCGCGATGTTATCGAGCTTTCGAGTAGCTTAAGCCCCGATCAATTGTTTGAACGGCGCTGGGCCCAAACGGTCCTGGAACAGGCGGTCAAACGTTTGGGTGAGGAATACCTGGCGAGTGGCAGGGCGGAATTATTCGAACAGTTGAAGGACTTTCAACCCGGAAAACATGGAGCATTGTCTTACGCGGAAGTAGGAACTCGTCTGGGAATGAGCGAGAGCGCGATCAAGTCTGCCGTGCATCGCTTCCGCGGGCGTCACCGCGAAATCTTGCGCGAGGAAATTGCCCATACGGTGGCGCGGCCGGAGGAAATCGATGAAGAGATTCGTTATCTTCTCACCGTCTTGAGCCACTGAAGCGCGCTGGGGAACTGCACCTTCACTAAGATTTTCCATGGGGCGCAAGGTAGGGTGCGTCTGCGGACCAAACTTCGAGGCATAAGCCTTGACAGGGTGAAGGGTTTGTCGCCGCTTTGGGCGATCATGGCCGTTTTGGCCTTCGACGGTCTTATTCGTAGCCGGAGCCAAAGCGGTGACTTCGCCGACTCCGTCACCGTAGTCCAGGATGCTGGCGCGACGGACCAGCCTCTCGCGTACCTGGGACGCCAAACAGATACACCGTTTCAAGGGTTTGCCAGCCGCTCGATGGACGCCCACCCGTATTTTTCCGATTTTCTGCAACTTCCCGGGGAAAGTGCCCCTGTAATAAGTGGAACGCGTTCGCGTGAACGAGATTTCCAGTGTTGCTAATAAACTCACCCAGGCTGACGACGCCTGAAATGAAAGAAGTTGTCGTAACGAAAATAAAGGCCTCTATGAAAACCAATGTTAAACTTCTCATCTCCGCCGCGATCCTGGCCGGGGCGATGAGCAGCTTTCCCCAAAGCGCAGCCAGCGCCACGAACGAACAGGAAGACGAACAAAGTCGAAATGGGCAGTCATCCGACAAAAACAAGAGTGGGCGGTTTCTCTTCGAGAAGGAGACTTTCGGCGGCAACGGCCGCACCTGCTCGACCTGCCACAGTAAACAGACCGGGAAGTTTTCCATCGAGGAAGCACAGCACCGTTTCGCCAAAGATCCGAACGACCCCCTCTTCCGTTCGCTCGACAGCGACGATGGGGTCGGCAACTCCTTCAGCCGGCTCCTCACCACCGGCACGGTCAGGGTAGATGTGCCGTTGGCCTCCAACGTCAAGCTCGTCGCCGAACCATCGGCCACCCACGCGACATTCTTCCGTAGCACGCCAACGACCAGGAACGTGACGACGTTACAACAGTTCTTGATGTTCGACGGTCGCGAGTCCAACAGCGATCTTCAGCATCAGGCGCTCGGCGCTATGCATCAGCACGCCCAGAACACGGTCGAACCGACACCTGAGCAACTCGATAAAATTGCTGAGTTTGAAAGAACCGATGAACGCTTCTTTTCCTCGAAAGCGCTGAAGAGATTTGCCGAAGGCGGTCCCGCGCCAAAATTACCCCCGGGCAAGACAGCTTCGGAGAAGCGCGGCCGGGAATTCATGAATGCAAACCGGCAATGCGGCGTTTGCCATAGCGGTCCGATGCTCGACACGACAACGGAGTTCGAAACCCGATTAGGTGCAGGCAGCAAGTTCGCCGGGCCCGGTGCCGGCCTGCTCCTCGGCCCTGCGAGCGAAGCATTTGATGCCGATAACAATTTGGTCATCCACCCGAACAATCCGAACCCAAATCAGGCATTCGAGATAACCTTGCCGGACGGTTCTTCGATCGTCGCGGTGGTCCCGGACCTCGGGCGCGCGGCAGTGACGGGAAATCCCGACCAGATCCTTGACTTCAAAATCCAAACATTGTGGGGTATCAAAGACACCGCTCCCTACTTTCATGACAACAGTGCGCGTACTCTTGAGGAGGTCGTGGACCACTACCAGCGCTTCTTTCAATTGGTGGACGACCCGGCCTCCTTCATCCAACTCACGGAGCAGGATAAAGCGGATATTGTCGCGTACATGAAGCTGCTCTGAGCCGGCGGCATTGGCGCCGTCGAAGGGTCCAGTAGTGGCGGGCGGTCGCGCCTGCCAGTGAGCTGGGCGTTCCGCCCCGGCGGAAAGGCATCGGCCGTTCGACGCCTTCGTAATCATCAGCCGGCACGGAGTCGGGCGGCAGGATGCCGCCCGCACTGGCGGGCGAGACGCCTGGCGAGACGCCCGCCGCCAAGAACCACCCGCCGCCTCATTGTTCTCGCATTGTTTTCAGCGAGGAGGAAGCTGCTTGTGCGCGAAAGTAAAAACTGTGTCCGATGAAAACCTTTGCGTCGAATGCGGCGCGCCATTGCCTGCGGAGCTTCCCAAAGGTTTGTGCTCGCGTTGCGCGTTGAGCGGGGCGCTGGAGTTGGGCAACGATCAATCCTCTGTAGCGGCGCCCCGTGAGAGCGCCGCTGCCTTCTTTGCAGCTCCCGGTTCAGAAAAATCAACGGCGCTTTCAAGCGACGCCGCTACTGCAAGCCTCCGCCAGTTCGGTGACTACGAATTGCTCGAGGAAATCGCCCGGGGCGGCATGGGCATTGTCTACAAGGCGCGGCAAATCAGCTTGGATCGCATCGTTGCGCTGAAGTTGCTCCTGCTCGGGAAGTATGCCAGCCAGGAATTCATCCACCGCTTTCGCATCGAGGCCTCGGCAGTGGCTAGTTTGCAGCATCCCAACATCGTCGCCATCCACGAAGTCGGCGTCCATCAGGATCAGCATTATTTCGCGATGGATTTTGTCGATGGACCCAACCTGGCACAGTTCATCGGAACCCAGCCGTTGCCAGCCAAGCGCGCCGCAAGCTATGTAAAGACCGTGGCGGAAGCGATCCAGTTCGCTCACACGCGGCGTATCCTTCATCGCGACCTCAAGCCCTCGAACGTGCTGATCGACTCGAACGACCAGCCGCGTGTGAGGGACTTTGGCCTGGCGAAGCGGTTTGGAGTCCCGCCTTCAGGCGGTTCCGGGCCGGGTGACACCGGGACTCCAAGTTGGAACCTCACCGTCACCGGCCAAGTGCTTGGCTCGCCAAACTTCATGCCGCCGGAGCAAGCGTCGGGGCGGCGCGGGCAAATGGGACCGCCCAGCGACGTCTATTCGCTGGGCGCAATTTTATATCACGCGCTCACAGGCCGGCCACCCTTTGTGGGCGAGGCGCTTTCCGACACGCTGCATCAAGTGCTGAACACGGATCCAGTCGCGCCCCGGCTTCTCGTCCCCAGCCTGCCGGCGGATCTGGAAACGATTTGCCTGAAATGCCTGCAGAAAGAACCGGCCAAGCGCTTTCAATCCGCTCAGGAGCTGGCCGATGAACTCGGCCGCTTTGTACGGGATGAACCCATCCAGGCACGGCCTGTGAGCCGGCCGGAAAAGCTCTGGCGCTGGTCCCGGCGCAAGCCAGCCATCGCGAGTTTGGGCGCGGCCACAATTCTTCTGCTGCTCGCGATAGCTATCGGCTCACCCATTGCGGCATTCCGCATAAGTCACGCCCGGCATGGCGCCGAGCAAAATCTCTACGCCGCCAACATGAATCTCGCTTTCAAGGCCCTGGAATTAAACAACCGGGGCCGCGTCCTCGCTTTATTGGAGAAACACGCGCCGCAGAAGGCCGCTGACGCTCCTTGGGAATGGCGGTATCTCTGGAAGCAGACTCGCAGCGATGAACTCTTCCCTCTGTGCCAGAGCAAATACGAGATCCATTGCCTCACCTTTTCTCCAGACGGAAAATACTTGGCCGCAGGTGAAGGGCGAGGGCGCATTTCTATTTGGGACGTGACCACGACGCAGCGGGTCGCACAGTGCGAGAGTCCTCTCGTTCCCTGTTTGCTAAAATTCTCGAGCGACGCCCGACATCTAATCAGCGCCAATTACAAGAACGGGCTTTGGCTATGGGATTGGAACCCACCGCTTCTCACCAACCATAGTCCGTCACTGATCGCCAAAGGCAGGGTTAACGGAATCGATCCGCGTGATGGGATCGTGACCGCCGTGGATCAGGATCGGCAGTTCCTCCATTGATGTGAGCTGACCACGGGACGCGAGCTGCCAGGCTTTCCGATCACGAGTGAGATAGGCGATTCGGTCGCTTGGTCCGTATTCTCAGCGGATAGCCGCCTGATCGCGACAAGCTCAAACAACATCGTCATGATCTGGAACCGCCAGACGGGAGCAAAGCTGCGAGAACTACCCGGGAGCGATTCGATGGTTGCTCCACTTGCCTTCTCCCCTGACAGCCGGCTGATCATTGCCAGTGGTGACAATGGCACCTGCGATGTTTGGGAAACCGAGACGTTCAGAAAAGTTGCCAGCGTTGTGGCGCACGCCAGCCTTGCCGAGAAGGGAAATTTTTCACCAGATGGCAAACAGTTTGTCACCGCCAGCTATGATCATAGCTTGAAAGGCGAGACGAAGGCAAAATCATTCATCTGATGGGCCGCGTTCTCGACATTAAAGGCGAGCCGGTGAAAGGAGCGCGCGTTGAGATTTGGCAAGCAAACGCTCATGGCCGTTACGTGCACCCATTGGATTCAAATCCGGCGCCCTTGGACCCCAACTTTCAGGGCTCCGCTGTGCAGGCGACGGACAAAGAAGGCCACTACCGCTTCAAAACCATCAAGCCTGGCGCCTACCCTTTTGACGTAAAGAGGTCTAAAGGGGTCACCCAGGCGGGTGTCAGTCCCAAGTATTGACACAACCGGTTTGGACATGGCGCGAAAACTAAGAGTTCAATTTATCATGTGATGAATCGCGGAGATCGGCAGGGATCACGTCAAGAAATGATAAATGTGTCAA
>JBDTOW010000419.1:0-4866 GCA_039933075.1 Verrucomicrobiota bacterium
TGACCTGTGGCCGATCCCAGAACAACCAGAGAAAGAGGAACGCCAGGATCGGCAGGCAACCCATGAGGGCCAGCCCCAGATCAAACGATCCAGTGCGGTCGATGACTCGGCCAAAAATGGTGTGTATCGGCGCGGAGAACAGCCAGGCGAACACCCCGGTTAATCCTGTGACTTTTCCCTGGTGCTGGACCGTCAGCTCCTGGCTGAGCGCATAGTAACAAGGGAATAGTCCCAAAGCGCCCATGCCTACCAGCAGCAGAATTCCCAGCAGTAACCAACCCTTGGGCAGCAACGCCGCCACCGTTGTGAGAGCCGCAAGGAGCGCGCAGCAAAAGTAAACCAGACACCTTGAACCGTGGACGGACATCCCGCGCCTGTGCAGCCAAAGGGTAACCGCCCCCGCGCCCAGGCAGCCAATATCGGTAGCCACGTAGTAAGCCGCGTTGAAATACAGAGCCTCGGCCTCACTGTAACCACGCCCCTCCTGCAGAAACTTCGGCAACCAGGCCCGCAGCAGTTGCCAGCAGGTATTGATCAGCACGACGATCACCACCAGCACGAAGAAACGGCGATTGAACACAATGTCCCAAAAGCTGGCGTCAGATCGGGGATTGATCGGAGACTGGACCGGATAGGGCGGAGCGGCCGCGAGATCAGCGTCGCGAAAAAGGACCAGCCAAAAAATCACCCAGATGAATCCGATGCCGCCAATCACCTGAAATGGGAACCGCCAGCTTCCCGGCTCGCTGCTCAACATCGTGCTCATCAAAAGCGGCGTGATAATCGCGCCGATTGAAGTGCCGCTCTGCAGCACGCTGTTGCCCATCGTGCGATCCTTGGGGGCCAAAAGCCGCTGAGTGGTTTTCAACCCGCAGGGCCAATGGCCCGCCTCGAACAACCCCAGCAGTGTCCGGCAAAACAACAATCCGGTATAGGTCTGCGCCAAACCCGTCGCGAAACCCATCATCGACCAGAGAATCAGCACCGCGGGGTACAACCACCGCACCGAAATGCGATCGGCGATAACACCGAAGACAATGGACCCGACGGCAAAGGCCCAGCCGAACGCCAGTTCCAGGTTCCCATACTGTTCCTGATTAAGGTGAAACTCTTTCGAGATCCGTACCGCTGCGTTCGAGAGGGTTTGGCGGTCCATGTAATTGATCGCGGACGCAAACAAAAGCAGGCCGCAAACCCACCACTTCCACGACGCCCCGCGCGAACGAACGGAACCGGTCATCCGTTCCATCCCTTCCCGTCCCACGCAACGACTCGCTCCAGGAAAGCAACGACGTCATCGCTGAACACTTTAAATAAAGTTTCCCCTTTTTCCGCCGTGGCCGCGGCGGGATCGCCGATGTGGCCTGGCTCTGTTCTCTCTTTCGTGATCCAGCCGCGGGTGGCCGGCTCGAAGGCGTTGCCAAAGGCGACCGGCGCCAACTGTTTCAGATCACCGACCAGGTGCGGGGCCAGGCGGAGCATCATCGATGTCTCCCACTCGCAGGCGTGCCCCATCTGTTGCTGTCGCAATTGAGGATTGGTCAGATGGGGTTTTCCACCCAGGTTCCAGTAAGTGGCAAACAAGAGGAGCAGATCGTTTCGGTGCCGATGACGCTGTCGAACCTCGAACACAGTTTGTTTGCCCGGGACATCGTTGCCTCCATGACCGTTGATAAATATCAGCCGGCGGAACCCGTGTTGAATAAAATTCTCCAAAAGGCCGCCCAGCAGATCGAGATAAGTCCGCGGCGGCGCAGACAACGTCCCTGGAAAATCAAGATGATGATCGGAATTGCCGAGCCAGAGCAAGGGAGCGAATAGCACCCGATCCTTCAGCCGCTCCGTGGCGCGGTGGACGATTTCCCCCAGGAGCATGCTGTCCGTAAACAGGGGCATATGGCGGCCATGTTGTTCCAGCGCCGCGATGGGAAAGGCAACCGGTGTGTCCTTGCTCAGATCCTGCATCGCCGGCCAGTTCAGATCGGTAAGTTGCATGAGTTTTGTGTGCGAGTTTCAAACTACTCCAGGTTTCGATCTCGAGGCAAGCGGCGAAGGAAGACGGGTAACCCGCGGCAAAGCGAACATGTAACATGGTTGGTGCAGCGTACAGGACGGCACGCCCCGGTGGGACGTAGCGCGGGTTGGCAATCGATTGGCAATCGGCGTGGCGGCGACGGGTTGGGTGACGGACGGTCAGCGGATTGCCAATCCGCGATACAGCCGACTGCCAGTCGGCGCTACATGGGAGTGACGCGCTCCGATCCTCGGCCAACCCATTCATGGCCCCGAAGCGCGTCCAATGTTGAAGGTCGAAGCTGCCCACGAAGCGCGCAGGCCTCACAGCGCTCTCAACGAGTAGGTCTTTCCTGGCTCGGTGGTGAACTCGATCAGTCCGGGTTCGATCTGCCTTGTGTGCAGCACGACGTCGCCGGCCATGACTTTGATTGGTGTCGCCGTTCGAATTCTGCAATTTCTTTGCTGCGTGGCTCGGACGCTGCCGGTCACGAGCTTCCCGTCCTTCCAGGCGATGTCGACTTCGAACCCGCCTCGTGCTCGCAGGCCCTTGACGCTGCCAACAGGCCAGGCCGCTGGCAGAGAGGGCAATAACTCGATTTCGCCCGCATGACTCTGAATCAGCATCTCAGCGACGCCGGAGGTGTAACCGAAATTACCATCAATCTGGAACGGTGGATGCGCATCGAACAGGTTCGCATAAACGCCGCCGGCGTTGTTCATGATCGTCTCGGAAGTGCCGACCAGCGTCAGCAGATTGCGGATGAGCTTGTAAGCATGGTCGCCATCTTTGAGACGCGCCCAGAGGTTGACCTTCCACGCGAGCGACCAGCCCGTGCCGCTATCACCGCGGATTTCCAGGGAACGTCTCGCGGCGGCAAACAGGTCGGGTGACCCGTGGGCGGTAATCTGCCGGCCCGGATGCAAGCCGAACAGGTGCGACGTATGGCGGTGGTGGACATCCTCCTCTTTAAAATCTTTGAACCATTCCTGGAGCCGGCCACCCGCGCCGATTTGCGGAGGATAAAGCCTTGCGCGCGCAATCTTGAGTTTATCCGCAAAATCCGGCACGAGGCCGAGGACTTCCGACGCTTCGATGCAATTGCTGAAAAGATCCCAGACGATCGCCATGTCCATGGTGGTCGCCATGCTCGTCGAAGCTTTCCGCCCATCTGGTGCAATAAATTTTTGTTCCGGAGAAAACGAAGGAGCAGTGACCAGGTGTCCTTGCCCGTCTTCAACCAGCCAGCCCAGGCAAAACTCCGCGGCGCCTTTCATTAGCGGCCAGGCACGCGTTTTCAAAAACACTTTGTCGCCGGTGAAAGCGTAATGTTCCCACAGATGCTGGCATAACCATGCGCCGCCCATCGCCCAGTTTGCCCAAACGGGGTCGCTGTTGAAGTCACCGACCGGCGCCGATTGCCGCCAGAGGTCACTGTTGTGGTGTGCCACCCATCCCGGCAAACCGTAGTTGACCGCCGCTGTTTTGCGGCCGTTGACCGCGAGATCAGCAATGTAATTCAACAGCGGCTCGTGGCATTCGGAGAGATTGCCGACTTCGGCGGGCCAGTAATTCATTTCGGCATTGATGTTCAACGTCCAGTTGGCGCTCCACGGCGGACGCATCTCGGAGTTCCAAATGCCCTGCAAATTCGCCGGCTGCGCCCCCGGACGAGAACTGGCGATCAACAAGTAGCGGCCGTATTGAAACAGCAGCGCCGCCAGTTGAGGATCGTTGCGTTCATGAAACTTCCGAATCCGTTCGTCGGTTGGCAACGGAGCGGTCGTGGGAGCGGGACCGAGATCCAACTCGACCCGGCGAAACAGCTTCTGGTGATCCTGGACGTGTGCCGCCAGAAGTTGGGGATAAGTCTTCCGGACTGCGGCCTGCAGGTGTTTGAGCGCGGCGGCGGCGGGATCGGCGCCCTGGCGCCCCGGCGATTTGTCGAAACCATTGAAACTGGTCGCGGCTGAGATGAACAGCGTCGCATTTCGCGCGCGCGCGATGTGCAGGCCACGATCGTCGCTTCGCACTTCCCCGCCATCGGCCACGATCCGCAAGTGCGTTTCGAAGGTCATGCCTTCGCCACGCGGATCTTCGTCGTAGAGGATCGGTTTCCTGGTATTCAGGTAATTTGGATCCACATGTTTGGGACACTTGCCCCGGAGGATAATATGATCAGCCGCCAACGATGCGGTTCGGTTCCGAACCTTACTGCTCAGGCGAGCGCTGAAGGACAACCGGCCGGGCTTATCACATGTCAGGCGCACGACGATCACCTGGTCCGGAAAGCTGGTGAAGATTTCTCGTGTGAAAACCGCGTCGGAAAGCTGATACCGCACGCTCGCCACCGCGCGGTCGATGTCGAGTTCACGACGATAATTCGCCGCACTGGGATCGCCGTCAAATTCGATTTCTAAATCGCCAAGCGGCAGGTAAGATTGATTGTAGGGTCCTTGCATTTTCTGGCAGAGCGCATCGGCCTCCTCAAATCTTCCGGCGAATATCGCGCGGCGCAGCTCCGGCAAGACTTTTTTGGCGTTGGGATTGTTCCAGTCTTTCGGCCCGCCAGACCAGAGAGTGTCTTCGTTGAGTTGGAGTCGCTCGGTTTGCACCCCGCCGAAGACCATGGCCCCGAGTCGTCCGTTGCCGACCGGCAGGGCTTCGGTCCACTGAGTTGCCGGTTGGCGGTACCAAAGTTTCAGGTCACCAGCGCCGTCCGCAGCCTGAGCTGAGCGCTCGTCAAGAAACAGCAGCGCGCACAGGAATACGCTGATCAACCAACGATTCATCATGTTTGTCAGAGTTCAGCGTGGCGCAGATTTGTAATAATTTGTAATCTGCTGTATCGC
>JBDTOW010000420.1:0-4865 GCA_039933075.1 Verrucomicrobiota bacterium
CCACTTTCGTGACGGCCGCCCCGGCATCCGAAGCGCCCGCCTTCGCGATTTGCTCAGCACCCACGGCCTCGATGGACGCCGCCGATTTCGCGCGTTCGGCCAGCAACTGTTTGACCGTGCTGGTGGGCGGCGGAGCAAAGGCAGGCCGCGGAATGACCGGAGGCGGGGGCATCGCAATTTTTGCGGGCGCAGCTTTTGGCGGGCCACCGGAGCCTCCGGTTGATGGACCTTGGGCTTGCCGGCGGGTGTCCTGGAAGAAGCTCTCGCCGGCGGCGCCCGGCGCGTCCGCCGCTACCGCCCGGCGCGAGCCACCACTGCTCGGCTGCGGCAGCCCCTGGTTAATCGGCGGCAGTTTTGCCGGCTGGGCCTTTTGCTGAATTGGCTTGGGTTCTTCCTTCTTTTTCTTCTGCTTTTCGCCCGCGTACTGGAGAAGCACCTTGCGGATTTTCTCGAACTGCCCACTCTTGTGCGCCCAGTAAGCAACGCCAGCGATCAGAAGCCCGTGAAACACAAGCGAGATGACGAGGCTGGTCCGGTCCTTTTGAGTTCTAGTCTTGCGGGCCATTTGCGGCGGTGCCTAAGGAGAAAAACTGAGACTGCCTCGATCGGCGAGCCGCGTGGGCGTCGCAAAAATCTCGAAGTCCCTTGCCACCCGGACTGGACTACCGGCCCGCCGCGGCCTCTGTGGCAAGGCCAACCTTGGTCACGTTGGCCGAAACGAGGATGTCGAGCACGTCCATGACTTTCTGGAATTGGATGCGTTTGTCGCCGCGCACGATGACATTCAAATCGGGGTCCTGCTTGCGGAAATCCACGAGCGTGCTGAGGAGTTGTTCCTCTTTCATTTCGACCGTGTTCAGGAAAATTTTCCCGGCGTTATCCACGGTCACGTAGTTGGCCTTCGAGGGCCGCTCCTTGGGCCGGCTGGAAGCCTCCGGCAGGGAAATGTCCAGGTCGTTGACCGCCGGTGCGGTGGTGATAATGAAGATGACCAGCAGCACGAACGCCAGGTCCAGCAAAGGCGTAATGTTCAGCTCGTTCAGCGTATGGTGCTTGTTGGCGGAGTATTTTTTCATGGTGAGAACCTCCCGCCACTCAAATCAAACAAGCTCGCGTTCAGACTCTTGCTGCGCGCTCAGTTGTTTCATCGCGCTGGCGATTTCCTCGGCTACCGAGCGATTGTCCACGTAGGCATGGGCGACGGCGGTCGCGTATTCGGAGGTGAAGTTGTCCACTTCCTGCGTGATGGCGCGCACCATAGTGACCATATAGTTGTAGGCGAACATCGCCGGAATGGCCACGAACAGTCCGACGACCGTAGCGATGAGTGCGCCCGCAACGCCCGGCGCCATCGCCGTGAGACTGGCTGCCTGAACTCTCGCAATGCCGGAAAACGTCTCCATCACGCCCCAGACGGTGCCCAGCAACCCGATGAAGGGGCCGCCGGCAACGGCGGTCGAGAGGATAATCATGCCTTTTTCCAGCGAGAGAGCCTGGGTGCTGACTGCGCGCTCCAGGGCCACTTTCACCGAATCAAAAGAAGCGCTGCTGATTTTCGTGGAGATCGAACGGGCGAGAATATCCGTGTCCGCGCCCTTAATCGCCTCCATCGACGTGCTGGTGACCCTGGAGAGCCTCCCCACTTCGACCGGGTTGTTCTTGAGGTGGTAAACCAACTCCTCGGCCCCCGTGAAGTAGACTTCGAAGGCAGGTGCGCCGGGGAATTCTTCCTCGCGTTTGAAAATCTCCAGCGGATCGCGGGTAGAGCGATACGCGGCGTAGAATTTCTTCGACATCTTCCGGGCTTTATAGATTTGGCGTGCCTTGGTGATAATCACGGTCCAACTGAAGAGGGATAAGAGAACCAGGAAGCCGATGGTAACCTTGCCTTCGATCGTTGCTTTGTCGAAGGCGAACTGCAAGGCGCTGGCGAACATAGGGCTGAATGGGATTGTGCTCATACATGCAAGAAGGATTTCATCCAACGTCGTGATTCTGTTTCCGTAACTTCCTTTCGTGAATTTCAGTTCGACTTTCGAGAAGTTAACTCGGATGAGTGGCAACCAAATGGCGGTCAAGTTACGTTTGCGTCACGAAGTAAATGGTCCACTGCTAAGAGCTGTGATTTTGCGTGGCCTCTGACGTTTGAATCCCGAGCAGGCTCGCTTCGATTGGCGAAGCCGCTGGCAGTGTTTCAAGGACCGGGGGTCTGTTTGGACTGGGATGCGCCTCGGGATGGCGCCACTGTTCCGGCGTCACGCCGAACTGCTTTTTGAACGCCGCGGTGAACACCGTTGGATCCTGGTAACCCGACTCCTTTGCCACGTCTTTGACGTCGGCGCTCGTCTCGACAAGAATTTGCCCTGCCTTCAGCAATCGTAATTGCCCCTGTTTCTTCCGCAACCCGATCCCGAAGCTCTGACTAAAGAGCCGCTGGAAGTGCCGAACGGTGCACCGGCAGTGGTCCGCCATTTCTTCGAGCGACAATTTCAAAAAGTCCGCCTCGGACAGTTGATTCATGAAGACCTTGATGCGCTTGCTGGCAGGGAGGACCGCTGTAGACGCCGGCTCACGTTGGGCAAGTTCCTTGGTGAAGACCCGCGCCACGATCTCCAACATCTCGCACCGGAGCAGGAGCCCATTGCACGACGGGCGCAGTTCGCACAGCCGGGCAAACTGCTGGGCGGCCTCGTGGCTTGCCGGGAAAAAGCGTGCCGCGTGCTCCGGCTGCATCGCCAGGTTCTCAAAACGTATCCGCTCTGCCACCGTGAAGAACCCAATCCACGACTCGGGACAAAAGCGGAAGTAATCCAGAGTAACCGGGCCTAACTGGCTGGCCAGAAAGGAACCTTCCCGCCATGGGGAAAGCACAGCCACTTCCGCATCACTCACCTCGCGGGAACCTGGGTCACCGATCCAATACCCTTGCCCTTGGCGGATGCGGAAGAGACACCAGCCGGGAGAAGCTCCTTTCCATTCCTCGGCGGCAAGAAGGTTGATTGTTTCCAGTCGAAGGTGACCAGCACGCGTCATGGCGAAAAGAATCGCCCTGCGCTGTTACATCAAAATGTCCGTTCTGCAACAAAGCTGTAACAAGTTTTGTCAGCGTCGCGGTGAGGGATCGCGGTTCGCTCGCATTGTCACACATTCTTTAACCAGCCGCCACATCCTCGAAACACGCATCTGGCCAAATGCCGTTCAACTCCGCTGCAATGTGCGGCGGAGGCAACAACAATAGAAATAAAAACAACATGAAAAGAAATCCTCTCCTGGCCGTGCTGGCGATGTTAAACGCCACATCGGCATTCTTGTCAACCTCCCCACCCGTTTACGCCGCGAGCCCGTATTCGACCGGCGTTCCCGCTGCCAATCCGCGCATCGATCTGGTGCCGCAGCCGAACGTACTCTCGCCCGGTCTGGCCCTCGTGCCGCTGGCGACCGGCACCGATCCGCTGGAGAATCCGTCGGGTGTAATCACTCACTTCGGTTACCTCAATGACTTTCCGCCTCAGCTCGTCGAAGCGACCAAAACCGAACCCGACGAAAACACTTACCTCGTGTTGGATCACAATCCGGGCGGACCTGCGGCAGGTTATGACTATGGCCGCCACTTCCTGTTCCAGGGACATGAATTGTTTTCCGGCAACCTGGCCTACGTCACGCGAATCAACCTGGAGGTGACTGATCCCGATCACCGAATCACACTGTTGACCCCGGTCGGGCCGGACGGCTTGACCCATTTGACTTCGCTAGACGGTTCGACTTGGAATCCGCACACAAAAACATTGCTCTTCACTGAGGAAGCGGGTGGCAGCGGCGGCGTGGTGGAGATCACTCCGGATTGGCCTCCCGCTATCCGGACGTTTGATGGCAGCCTGGGCAAGGCCGGATACGAAGGTATTCACCCCGACAATCAAGGCAATCTCCTCATCTGTGAGGATTCGGGTGGAACGAGCGTCAACATCGATCCCAATGATCCCGCAAGCCCCAAAGCCGGCCGCAATCCGAACTCATTCGTTTATCGTTTTGTTCCCAAAAACGCTGACGATTTGAGCTCGGGAAAACTTCAAGCCCTGCAGGTCTCGATCGGTGAACCGGTCAAATTCGTTCCGGTCAATGCGGCCAACCCAACCGGTGACGTGTTCTCACAAAATCAGCTCAATCTCCACACCCTTGGCACCTCGTGGCCAGTGCGCTGGGTGACGGTTCACGACACCGAAGTTGACGGGACCGCGCCTTTCAGCGCGAACACCGCAGCAAAAGCCGCTGGCGCCACCCCGTTCAAACGGCCCGAGAACGCCGTCTTCCAACCCAATTCAGACTTCAAAGTGTTTTACATCGCTACCACGGGTGACACCGATGCCCGCGCTGGCAATACGCCTTCGCTGGCCGCGCGCGGAGCCTGGGGATCCATCTTGCGGGTGGATTTCCGCTTTGCCGGAGCCAGCGGCGTCGGACGCATCTCGATCGCCGTTCTGGGTGATGGCACTCACGCGGCGTTCGATAATCTGACGTTCTTGAACCAAACGACACTGATTGTGGGCGAAGACCGCGGCGACAAGCTTCACACCCAATTGAACGCCCTCGATTCCGTCTGGGCCTTCGACCTTTTCCACGGCACGGACGCCCGCATCCTCGCCGAAGGGCGTGATGCGGCTGCGACCGTCGACGCGCACCTGCTGGACGCCAGCACGCCGGGATTTCAGAACGATGGCGACAACGAAACCACCGGGTTGCTCATCTCCAATGGCGACTCAATGGCCGCCGGTCTCCACGGAACCACCGTCCCAGGAGATGGCGGCCGCTTCTTCTTTACTCAACAACACGGCGACAACACCGTGTTCGAAATAGTTGCTCGCCGCCGT
>JBDTOW010000421.1:0-4857 GCA_039933075.1 Verrucomicrobiota bacterium
GCGGTTACCAGCCGCTTGCCGTCACGGCTGAAATCCATGCCCAAGATCGTGTCAGCATGCGCCCGCCACGAGGCAACCAGCTTGCCGTCACCGACGCTGATCATCCGCACGAAGCCGCTCTCCGCGGTAATTCCGTCCCCCAACGCCAGCGTGCGACTGTCCGGCGAAAACACGATCGCGGTAACGCGGCCAACAATCCCATTGGTTAATTCGCGCGTTAGCTTGAATGATTGACCATCCCATAGCTCCAGGCGCCGAAACGCGCCCGTTGCCAGCCAAAGCCCGTCGCCGCTCCAGGCCAGCGCCTGAACTGCATCGCGGTGAGCTTCCCATTGCGCCAGCACCGGATAGTTCGTCTGCGACGCATCGTGTATGACCACCGAGCCGCCGCGACCAACAGCCAGCTTTTGTCCATCCGGCGATGAGGCGAGCGCCGTCACCGGCAGATAGGACGCGGGCAACGTTAAGAGTTCCACCGGGTTGATCCGGTTCTCGTCCTCCGCGAGCGCGCCAGTGTCCCAAACCACTCCTCCCTTAATCCAGTCATGGATTATTTTGATCTGCGCGTCCGGGAGCTGCTTCTTCGGTGGCATGTGCGGATCGGAATCGCGCAGCAATGCCTTGGCGAGCCGGCTCGACTCGGGTTTGCCGGGCAAGACCACGGCACCGTCGTCCCCGCCGTTGAAAAGCGTTTCGCGCGACGTTAGTACGAGCCCGCCCTTTTTCTTTTCCGTGTTATGGCAGCCGAAGCATTCGGCCTTGAGGACCCGCATCGCCTGGCGATTTATCTCACTCTCGCGTGAGCGCCGAAGGTCGGCGTTTGGCGCCGCCGCCAGGAACGCGCTGGTGCCGAACGAGACGATGGCGAAGATGACGAAGAGGAGTGGAGAATGTTTGCTCAAAATATAGCGGATGGAGATCCGAGAAACTGTTTGCCATCAAACCAGCTTCCAACCTTGGCGATACTCGCGCCGAATCAAGTGCGCGGCTTCCGGGGCGTTGCTCACTTTAACTTTCACATGATCCCACGAAAGCTTCTTTCCGAGCCGATAAGCAACGTTGCCAAGGTGGTTCGCCTCAGTCAGTAGGCCGCTGTAGTCGAAGCTGCACGTGGTCGGCGCGCCAGTTTTGCAAGCGTGAATCCATTCCTGGTGATGGCCGAGGCTTTCGGGAATGAACGGTTCGGGCCGTTTGAAGTCCTTGAATTGCTCTTCGGGCAGCAGGAGGTGTTTGCCGTAATCTGCCAACAACATGCCCTTGTTGCCGACGAAGAGCACGCCGCTGTCCCACTTGGGAATTTTTCCGTCGCGCCACGGCGCCGGTTTCTCCTCGCCCTGATAAAAGGTGAGCTTCAGCGCCGGCAAATCGCCGCGCGCGCCATATTCGTAGGTGGCGGTCATGGACGCAGGAGCGATCTCCGGATGCGGCGGCGGACCGCTGGCATCGATAGTCAGCGGATGACGCAGCTTAAGCGCCCAAAATGGCAGGTCGTTCCAATGACTGCCCAAATCGCTCATCGTGCCGCCGCCGAAGTCCCACCAGCGATACCATTTCGGCCCTGGGAAATAGACTTCGTTGAATGGTCGCTCAGGCGCGGGACCGAGCCAGAGATCCCAATGCAAACCCGCCGGGATCGGCGATGCCTCCTTCGGCCGGCTGGTAACGAAAACGATATCTTTGTTCCGCTTCGCCGCCTCTTCGCTCTGCCATCCCCAGGCACGTCCAACCCATACATGCGCTTCCGTCACCGGTCCGATGGCGCCGCTTTGCACCAACTCTACCACTCGGCGGTAGTTCGGGGTGGCATGAATCTGCGTTCCCATTTGTGTTGCGACTTTCGCCTTCTTCGCCGCCTCGGTAATGACGCGCGCTTCCCAGACTGAGTGAGTAAGTGGCTTCTCGCAATAGACGTGCTTGCCCAACTTGAGCGCTGGGAGCGTGGCCAACGCGTGCGTATGCTCGGCGCAACTCACCACGAAGGCATCGATGTCATTTGCATTTTCGTAGAGCTTGCGGAAATCGACGTGCTGGCGAGCCTGCGGGAACTTTTTCGCCGCGGCTTCAAGGTTGCGCTCGTTGACGTCGCACAGGGCAACGATATTCTCGGTGCTAACCTGGGCAAGGTTGTCCGCGCCGCGGCCGCCGCAACCGATGATGGCTATATTCAACTTGTCATTTGGCGAACGAGCCCGGAGAACCGCGGGAAAGCCGGCCAGGAGAGCACCTGCGGTGATACTGGTGGCTCCGAGAAACTGGCGGCGAGTTTGGGTGTGGAGAGATGAGTTCATGGACCCCAGTAAACCTCACCTGTTGAAGCTGGTAAAGCGCCGATGTGAGCGTGGGCGCCACGACTTAGTGAAGCATTCCACATTGATATGTCGTAAGATCCGAAGGATTCGGTGGGAAACTGGCAGTAACTGGCAATAAAGGCTTTCGGATTCTCTGCTTGCTCCCTGATGCGTTGTCATGGCTAAATAGGGGCGGCCTGCAAACTAAATGATTCGGAAATAGCCAATCAGCGCTTCACAGCGATAGCTATTTGAGACCCACTCGAGGGAACGTTCATCAACTGCGTGGCGAGAACAAAAATATGGCAGCACGGTTATTTGTCGGAAACCTCTCATTCGAGGTCCTCGAAAACGAACTTCAGGAACTCTTTGCTCAGGCGGGGACTGTCGTTTCAGTGAATGTAATGCAGGATCGAATGACTGGTAAGGGAAGGGGATTTGGCTTCGTCGAAATGAGCTCTGACGAAGAAGCACACAAAGCCATTGAGATGTTTAACGGCAAGGAATTTCAGGGAAGAAACCTTACGGTAAACGTGGCCAGACCTCGGGAAGAGCGCAGCGGCGGCGGCGGTGGCGGTGGCGGCGGCTATCGAGGTGGAGGCGGCGGCGGCGGCGGCGGCGGAAGAGATCGTCGTGGTGGTGGCGGTGGTGGTGGCGGTGGCGGTGGCGGTGGCGGGTATCGAAGCCGGCATTAAGGACCTTGCCTGCTAAACAATACAAGAGGAAGAGAGAGCCAAATTGATTGAGATCAAACTGAAAAGAAATGAGCCTGTAGAAAAAGGGTTGCGCCGGTTGAAAAAGCAGATGTTGCGCGAGGGAGTTATCAAAGAGTTAAGGAAGCGGCGTCATTACGAAAAACCGAGCGTAACTATCCGGCGCAAAACGAAGGCGGCAAGATTTGAGGCGATGTTGAAGCAACGGCATGCTGATGATTAGGACTTTGAGGTCGTGATGACCTTGAAGAATTAAGAAACGGCAACGTAAGGCCATCTTCCTGCAGCTTGGTGTGCTGGAAGATGCTGTTTTTTTCGCCCTCAGTCACGGGCAATGCGCCTTGCGATGTTGGCCGCCGGGCCATAGCGTTGGTGCACCAACGATGAGCCGACTTCCAACTTCTTGCCATTTTCTCTGTTTGCTCGCGCTCGCCGCGGCGGTGCGCGGCCAAACCGCCGTCGTGGCGGGCGTCCCCGTGGAAGGCCAACCGCTCTCGGCAAATGTCAATAGAACGGTGCAGGCGCTCCAATTCCTTGGGGCGCCTTTAGGAAGGGATATCACCCAAAAACTCGAAGAGGCCGCGCGGGCCCACGATGCGAATCGGCTCCAGGAATTGCTCGATCCCCAGGTTCTCTTCGTTGTCACGATCAATCCCGAATCTCGCGTCAAAGTGCAGCGCGGTCCCGCCGGGGCCCAGTTGCAACAGGCTGGGTTTACACCCGTGCTCGTGAAAGTTATCAACCAAAGCACGGTGACCCGAGAACTTCGGATTGTGAGTTCACAGTCAGGGCAGGTCTATGCCGGCATGACGCCGCTGAGCGCGCAGCGCATGCAGCGAACCCAGCTTACGGAGACCCTGGACAAGAGCGCGGCCTCCGGACGATTTTTGGAACTGGAGATGTATGCGCGGCCTCCGATGACCTCTAACTTGAGCGGACTGGAAGCCGAATACGCTATCGCCCTTATATATAGCAGCGAGGCTGGAACGCGCGAGGCCACGATTGGGTTCGACATCAACCAGGGAAACCAGGACCTTGGCTTTCGCGGCGAAACGCCGGTGCTCTTCAATATCCGGCCCGCCAATCAGGTCAAGCTGCGCGTCAAAGATCATGACGGGAAATCGACGGCGGCGCGCTTCATTTTTCACGACGAGGCGGGCCATGTATTCCCGCCGCAGGCCAAACGGCTCGCGCCAGACTTTTATTTTCAGCCGCAGATTTACCGGCGCGACGGTGATGTTGTTTTGTTGCCACCAGGCCGCTTGACGATGCAATACGACCGGGGTCCGGAATATCGGCGGCTTCAGCGCACCATCATGATTCCATCGCGCTCGGCCACGCAGGTTGAAGTGAAACTCGAGCGCTGGATCAATCCGATGGGCTACGGATTTTATAGCGGGGATCATCACATTCACGGCGCCGGGTGCGCGCACTACACAAGTCCAACCGAAGGCGTAACTCCGGAAGACATGTTCCTGCAGGTGAATGGCGAAGGACTTAACGTCGGATGCGTGCTGACGTGGGGTCCATGTTACGATTATCAACGGCGCTTCTTCACGCCGAGCGTGCATCAACTCAGCAAACCGCTCACCGTGATGAAGTACGATCTGGAAATCAGCGGGTTTGGTTCTGAGGCGCTCGGACACGTCTGCCTGCTCAACCTCACCAATCAAACTTACCCAGGCTCCGACGGCACCCGGATCAAAGGTTGGCCAACCTGGACCACACCAGTAATGAGATGGGCCAAGGCGCAGGGCGCCGTGACGGGATACGCGCATTCGGCCAGCGGACTGGAGATCGACGCCCGGGCTGCCACCGGACGTTTGCTCACGCGTTTTGATACAAACCATGATGCC
>JBDTOW010000422.1:0-4850 GCA_039933075.1 Verrucomicrobiota bacterium
GCCACGGGAGTGCAGACCGCGCCGGTCGTTTGCATGCATTGCGAGGACCCAACCTGCGCCCGTGTTTGCCCCGCCGATGCAATTAAACAGGACGACAATGGCGTTGTGCTCAGCGCCGCTAAACCGCGTTGCATCGCCTGTTCGAATTGCGTTCTCGCCTGTCCGTTTGGCGTGCCCAAGATGCAGGTGCGCCATGAACTCATGATGAAGTGCGACATGTGTTACGACCGCACGAGCAAAGGCAGGAAACCGATGTGCGCGACGGTTTGCCCCAGTGGCGCGCTCTTCTACGGCCCGCGCGAATACGTCGAGAAATATCGGCGGGAACAACCGGTGAACGAGTTTCAGTTCGGCCGGCAAACGGTTCGAACTAAAGTCAACATAATGACCGCGCCGGGAGTGAAGGCATTGCCGTTCGACGTCGCCGATTTCCTCCCGTTCGAAGCGCTGGATGAAGACCCGTTATCGCTCGCCCGCGCCGGCGCGCCCGACGTCGCGCATGCCGCCGTTTGGAACGAAATTCAGTCCGAAGAGACCGAACGATTGATCCTGGAACCTTGAACTCCACTTCGATGCCAAATTGGAAAAGCGATTATCCGGTCCGCCAATCGGAGGAACATCGCGTGACGCGGAGGCAGTTTGCGAAATTCGCCTGCGGCTCAGCCCTGGCGTTTGGCGCGAGTTGGCTGGCCAAGGATGCGCTGTTGGCTCCCTGCGTTGCAGGCGAACCGAAATTAGTCGCGCGTCTCGATGAAATTGCCGGCGGCGGCTACAAACTGTTTCATTACCCGACTGAAAACGATCCCTGCATTCTGATTGGTCTGACGGAACAGAGGTTCGTGGCTTACAGCCAAAGCTGCACGCATCTGAAGTGCCCGGTCCATTACCGGCATGCGGAAATGAAATTTTACTGTCCCTGCCACGAGGGATTCTTCAGCGCGGAAGATGGCCGGGTACTGGCCGGCCCGCCGCCGCGGGCGTTGCCGCGGTACCCGGTGGAAATTCGCGGCCAGGAAATCTGGGTATTGCCCGCGCAACCGGAAGTCTCGGCCAATCCTTCTGTTTGGTGAATGGCTGGCATACCTTACATCCCCAGCACCGCACCATTCACGCCGCAACAACGGGCGTGGCTCAACGGTTATCTCGTTGGGCTTTTCGCCGACGCCAACCGCGGCGAACCTGGGCAGGCGAGCGCGCCAACGAACGGCGCGCCTGAGCCCGCCAAAACGGAATCGTTGCTCATCCTGTATGGCAGCCAAACCGGCACCGCGGAACAACTCGCGAAGCGCCTCGGCAATGATGCTGCGAAACGCGGTTTTGCCGCGCGGGTCATGGAAATGAACGCGTTCGCCTCGGTGGACTTCACGAAAGAACCGCGTTTAATCATCGTGACCAGTACTTGGGGCGATGGCGATCCGCCAGACAATGCAGCAGCTTTTTGGCAACACTTGAACTCGGAGTCCGCCCCCAGACTCGAGCATCTCACCTATTCCGTGCTCGCGCTCGGTGACAAAACTTATTCCGATTTCTGCGGCGCGGGAAAAAAAATCGATGCCCGTCTGGAACAGCTCGGCGCGCGGCGCATCCACGCGCGCACCGATTGCGATACGGAGTACGAATCGGCAGCACGGGCATGGATGGAAGGATTGTGGCTGGCGATCGACAACGTAGGACAGGCGTCTCGCCTGTCCTCTGGTGAGCCCGAAGGACGACCTCGCGATGACGAAAGCATTTCTCGGAATGGAGCGTTGGGAAGCGTTGGGACAGGCGAGACGCCTGTCCTACGTTACAACCGGAACGACCCATTTCGTGCACGCCTGCTTACCAACCGCAAGCTCAATGCTGCGGGTTCGGCAAAAGACACGCGGCATTTCGAGATTTCGCTGCGAGGCTCGGGCCCGGCGTACCAAGTGGGTGACGCTCTGGGCGTCATGCCGACCAACTGTCCGGTACTGGTCGCGGACGTTGTGCGGGCACTTGGCTGCGATGGCGAGGAAGCCGTGAAAGACCCTCGGTGCCAGGAGACCTCGCTCGGTCAAGCGCTGCGATATTCCTATACAATTACCCGCCCACCAGCGCCGTTGTTGCAGGCGGTCGCGGAACGTTCCGGCGATGCCCGGTTGACAAGTCTGCTGGAACCGGGCAACGAAGCCAAACTCGACAAATGGCTTCACGGCCGCGAAGTGATCGATGTTCTGCTCGGATACCCGTCGGTGAAATTCAGTCCGGCGGAATTCGTCGGGTTCCTGCGCAAACTTCAACCCCGCCTTTATTCCATTTCCTCCAGCCCGAAGGCGCATCCGGACGAAGTGCATCTGACCGTGGCGGCGGTGCGCTATGAAACCAATGGCCGCCCGCGCAAAGGCGTTTGCTCGACTTTTCTCGCCGACCGCGTCGATGCCGACATCACCGTTCCCGTTTTCATCCAGACCTCGCCAGGGTTTCGTCTGCCGCAAGACCCCGAGCGGCCGATCATCATGATTGGCCCGGGGACCGGCATCGCGCCTTTCCGTGCATTTCTCGAGGAACGCCGGGCGATCGGTGCCGGCGGAAAAAACTGGTTATTCTTTGGCGACCAGTGCAGGGCTTGTGATTTTCTCTATCGCGAGGAACTCGAAACGATGTTGGCGGAAGGGACGTTGGCGCGCCTCGACACTGCCTTTTCTCGCGACCAGGAGGAGAAAATTTACGTGCAACACCGGATCAGGGAAAATGCCGCGGAGCTGTGGGCGTGGCTGGAATCGGGCGCTCATGTTTACGTCTGCGGCGACGCCCAAAGCATGGCCCGGGACGTCGATGACGTGTTGCATGAAGTCATCCAAAACGCGGGAACCAAAACGCCGGAACAAACCGTCGAGTATGTGAAAAAACTGAAAACCGAGAAACGATATCAGCGGGATGTTTACTAACGGAACATGTTAACTGAAATCGCTGGGCAGAAGCTAAACGACGAACAAACCGCCTACCTCGAAGGCTTGTTCGCCGGATTGAAGAATCGCGGTTTGGCGTTCGCGGAGGTCGAATCGAATCCGGTTGCGGAAAAAAATAAACCGAACCTGGAAGCGCTCGTTTTTGAAGAACGCGTGAAGCAGGAGTTGCACCCGCTCGACGCTTATCCACTGCTGCTCGAGCACGCCGCGGCGAACGAAGCGCCGGACAAGGAGAATGTTTTTCGATTCAAATGGAATGGGCTATTTTATTTGGCGCCGAACCAGAACGCGTTCATGTGCCGGCTACGGATTCCCGGCGGCGTATTGAAGACGTTCCAACTGCGCGAGCTGGCAGACATCGCCCGGGAGCTGACGACGGGTTACGTTCAAATTACCACGCGCGCCAACTTCCAGCTCCGCCTGATCGAACCGAAAAATGCGCCCGAGGTCTTGCGGCGCATCCAGAATATTGGCCTGCACACGCGCGGCGCTGGCGCCGACAACATCCGCAACCTCACGGCCAATCCGACGGCGGGAATTGATCCTCACGAGCTGATCGACGTGCTGCCGTACTGCCAGCAACTCGCGCAAATCATCATCAACGATCGGGCATTTTATGATTTGCCGCGCAAATTCAACATCGCCTTCGACGGCGGCGGATTAATCGGTACGGTTGAAGACACCAACGACATCGGGCTTAAGGCGGTGAGGATCGATGAACTGCAGAGACGGGGAGACATCGAGGTTAAGCCGGGAATTTACTTCCGCGTTTCATTGGGTGGCGCCACTGGCCACAAAGCCTTTGCCCGTGACCTTGGGGTTCTCGTGCGGCCGGAGGAGTTGCTAAAAGTCGTGGTCGCGCTGATCCGGGTTTATCTGGCCAATGGCAATCGAAACGATCGAAAGAAAGCGCGCCTGAAACATCTTCTCGAAACGTGGACGCTGGAGAAATACCTGGAAGAGACGGAAAAGGTGCTGGGCTATCAGTTGTCTAGAGTGCCCGTTGATGCTGTAGGAGCCGAGGTGAGGAGGCTCACTCTAAATTCGATCGAGATGCGAGAGCCTCCTTACGCCGGCTCCTACAGTCATACTCATGTCGGCGTCTATCCCCAGAAACAGAAAGGTTTGAATTACATCGGCGTCGTAGTTCCGGTCGGCCAAATCACGCCGAGACAGATGTTGCGCCTCGCCGACCTGGTTGACAATTACGGCTCAGGCGAACTCCGGCTGACAGTATGGCAGAACCTGATCATTCCGAGCATCCCGGACGCGTTTGTCGAAACCATCAAAAAAGCCTTGGCGAAAATGGGTTTGCCCTGGCAGCAATCCAACCTGCGCGGCGGACTGATCGCGTGCACGGGGAATTCCTATTGCAAGTTCGCCGCGACCAATACGAAACGCCACGCGCTCGAACTGGCGGACTTTCTTGACAAACGAATTCAGCTCAGCCAACCGATTAACATTCATTTGACCGGCTGTCCCAACTCCTGCGCGCAACACTATATGGGCGACATTGGACTTCTCGGCGCGAAGGTAAAGGTCGCGGGTGAGACAGTTGAAGGCTACCACGTTTTCGTCGGAGGTGGATTTGGTGAACACCAGGGCATTGGGCGCCAGGTGTTCCAGGGTATTTCTTTCGAACAACTCAAGCCGACACTCGAGAAAGTATTGAAAGGCTACCAGCGTCATCGCCACGAAGACGAATCATTCCAGGCGTTTACTCAGCGCCATGATCTCAACAGCCTTCAAGCCATCTTCAGCAACGACGAGTAAAAGTAGGCGCGAAAGTGTCGCGCCCGTGGCCAACAGTTCTCGATCCCGCTGAAGGCTTGTTTAATCAATGAGTTGCTCGTACAAGTCTTCCCATGAACCTGTCCATCGGAGCGCGGATGCCCACATCCGCGAAGTCACGCATTTCAA
>JBDTOW010000423.1:0-4841 GCA_039933075.1 Verrucomicrobiota bacterium
CCATTTCTGCTTCTTTGAGTTCCTGTTCCAGATCGAAACCGCTCCGGGATGAAGTCCCGGTCGGCTGCAGCAGTTGGTTGGCGACAGCGGGTTGTCCCGCTTGATTCAGCGGCCGCAACGCCGGCGAACCAATCTTGGCAAAAAGAATGTTGATGTTATTGGCCACATTGGAAGCTTTGGCGAACTGAAGTTCCACTCGCAAGGTGCTTTCGCCTGCTTGCGAGGGGACATCGAGCTGTTTCAAAACTTCTTCGAGCGCCGCCAGATGTTCCGGAGAATTGGCGGTGACAATCAGCGAGTTTGAATAGGGCTCGCTGGTGATGCGGACTTTGCCATAGAGCCGGCCCACATTCCGGTCAGCCGTTTCCGGGGGATTGTCATCCCAATAATAGTAAGTCCGAGCTTGTTGTTTTTTCAGAAACAGTTCGTTGAGGACATCCTCGATATCCGAGGCGCTCACATATTTCAGCCGAAAGATTTTTGGCGCGAGGTTGCTGTCGGTGACCGGCTCGTCCAGTGCCTCGATCATTTTGGCGATGTTCTCCATCGAGCCAGGCGGAGCCTGGACGATGACCGTGTTGCGCCTCCGGTCGGCAACGACGCTCATCTTTTTCGAGTTCTTATCGCTGGGGGAAGACGAGAAGAAATAAAAAGGGTATCGATTCTGGCTATTCGAATCCTCCCCGAGGTCCTTCAACTGTTTGGCCACATCCTCGGCATCGGCGTTCTTGAGCGCGAAAGTGCGCATGATCTTCTCCTGTGCTTTTTCCGTGTCGAGAGTGTCAATGAGCTTTGAGATGGCTTTGAAATTGGCTTCGCTCGAAAAGACGATCAAAGAGTTGGCCCGGCTGCTGGCCGTCACCTCGATCGTGTCCTTGAGCGATTTGCCGCCGGTCTTCTGGTAAAGCGGTCCGATTTCCTTGACCAGGTCTTCCGCGTTGACGTTCTTTAAGGGGATCACCCGGACACCGACATCTTCGGGTTTATCAACGTCCAGGATCTCGATGAGCTTCAGGATTTCCGGCAGCTTGGATTTCGGCGCCGCCACAATGAGCCGGTTGGAAGTTTTGTCTGGCCACAATTTTACTTGCGGAGCCGCCGCTTGACTTCCGCCGCCTGGCGCGGACGCTCCACCGCCCGGCATTGGTGGTCCGCCACCCGGCATCGGCATTCCACCACCTGGCATTCCGCCGCCACCGCCCTGCGACGATGAAGATCTTCCTGACGAAGACGGGCTTGCCGATTGCGCGTTCAAGATCAGGCTCAGCAGATTCGCCAGGTCCTCGGCCTGCGAGAACTTCAACGAATAGATCTCGATGACCGTATCCGACACGGAGGCGACATCGAGCTCTTTGATGAGTTCACCCAGCAACCGCAGGTTGTCGTTGTAATCCGTAACGATCAGTTGGTTGGCCCGCTCGTCCACGTCGATCGTCGCCTTTTCCGACACCACCGTTTTTACTTTTTCCTTCAATTCTGCGGCCTGAACCGATTTGAGCGGGAAGACCTTGATCAAGCGCTGTCTGCCCTCGGGGATTTCCGAGCGCGAGGTATTCAGCAGCTCAGGACTCATTTTCGGCTCTTTCCCCTCAGGAACGAGGAGGATGGATTTGCTGGATTCGATCGCGGTGAAACCTTCCAATGCCAGGGCGCGATAAACGATATTTACCGCCTCTCGGAAAGGAAGGTTTTTAGAGCTCACAATCGTGAGTTGACACTGAACCTGGGGGTGTTTGACGACACTTTTTCCGGTCGTTTTCGCGAGCCACTGAACAACGGTTTCGATATTAGCCCCTTGAAAACTCAACTGAATCTCGTCGGCCGGAGAAGCCAGCTCCTGCCCCGCTTTGGCCGGAACATTCGTGTTGGGTCCGGTCGGGTTTTGATCCGGTGCCTTCGCCACTTGTGGAGCCTGATTAGTCGCTCCTGGCGAAACGACATTAGTCGCCGCTGGAACGGAAACATTGGTGATGGCAGTTTGCGGTGGACCGTTCGAGCCCACCGGCTGTGCCGCTTTCTCAGAGATCGGCTGAGTCTTTTGAGCGATCACGGGACTTCGTGATCTCCGGAATTGCAATACTGTTACGGCTCCCAGACATAACAGGGTTGCGATCAGAACGTACTTCGTAATGGGATTTGATGGTCGGTTCATGGGGTAATTTCCTTTCCTCCAGGCAAGAGGGTTTCGCTGCCGAAGCCGGAAAAGACGCTCAATTCCTTCGTCTGCCCTTCGAGTTCGATGAGCACCCGGTTGGTGCCGATCCGTAGCAGCTTGACCCCGCCCAATTCCTCACCCTCTCGCAGCAAACCGGTTTGGCCGCCGGGTGCCCGGATAAAGGCGTCCTTCCCGGCAATGCCGAGGAGGGCCATCGGCAAGGGACGCATCACCGGGCCCAGGATTTCGCTTTGGGTGATTCGGTCGACGCGCGCCTGGATGGCGGGCGGGAGGCTGGAACCTCTCGTTCCTTCCCGTGACGGTCCGGAATTCATCGCGCGGTCCTCTCTATTCATCACCGTGTTCGCGGACGGTGGATTGGCCGATTTCTTTCCGGACTCGTGGCCTGCGACCGAATCCGTGTCTTTCCTGTCCGCTTGAGTATTCGTACCGGTGAGGGAGAAGAGCCCCGCGGGGATAATCACTTGCTTCAAAGGGTCCCTTCGCGCGACCAGGCGCACGAACTGAACGAGCAAAAGCGCCGCCAACCCCAGGCAAATGATCCTTAAAACTGGGCCAGATCGCTCAAGCATTGTGCGTCCCCTCATTTTTCCATTGCTCGAAGTCCAGGATGATGATCGTCAGGTTCAATTTGATCATCCCTGGCCTGGTTGGATCAGAACTGATTTGGACCGAATCCAGGATCAATGGGTAGCCGAGGGTTTCCAGGCGATGAAGGAATGTCAGCAATGCCGCGACCGGACCGCTGCCTTCGAGTTGCATCGAGGCCAGCTCTTTGGCGGAAGGCCGGGCGGCGGATTCGCGAATGGGTCCGAGCTGCACGCCCCCTGTAGTGGCAGTCTTCTGAATTGCGGCGCTGGCCTCGGCGACGATCGTTGCCTTGGACAGCTTCGGCGGATCAATCCGAAAAGTCTCCCTCAGTTTCTCGACGAGCAGGGCTCGATTCTCGTAAGGTCGAAACTCCTCTCGGAGGCTTTGAGCATCCTTGACCAGCTTCTGATAATCAGAACGCCGGGTCTCAAGCGCTTTCCAGGCGCGCAGGCCAAAAAACAAAACCAGGTAGATCGCGATAGCTGTCCCCCCGATTCGGATCGTGCGTCGTTCGCGGTCACTCAGTGCGGCCATAAAATTACTTTTTGCTTTTCTCCCCTGGAGCGGGCGCCTCACGATTTTCGAGCTTGCTGGTTTTCAATTCGCGCGCGGGTGTTTCACTCTTCAGTTCCTTCACAGCGGAAGAACTCGCCGGGAGAGACGGCCGGGCGCCAGGTTGCTTCCATTGAGCGGTGATTCGGATAACGACCCGCTGCCGATCTGGCGTGGGGGTCTGTTCTTCGAGGACGACGCTGGAGAAGAATCCGGAGTCGATCAGCTTCGAGCGAAACTCGGCGGCTTGCATCGTTTGCATCATCCCGCGCAAGGAAAGGTCGCCTCGGCGGTTCATCGAAACCGCGTCGAAACGCGTCCCGGGCGCAGCGGAATTGGCGACGATAAACAGCGCGTCCAGGCAGGGCGCCTGGTTGGTTTGCAAGTAGTGGAGAAAGCTCAACTCCCGATCGATTTTGGGAAGGCTTTCGCGATAAGCCTTGAGGGTGGCGAGTTTCTTTAAAAGCTGCGGCTTCAAAAGTATTGCTTCTCCGTAGGGCAGAAAGAGTAACGCGGCAGCGAACAAACAAGCCCAGGCCGCCCATTTCCAAAGGATGGGCGGCGCGACGCTTGGGCGATCTTTCCTCGTTTTGAGATCAAGGATCAATGGCAGGCGTCCGCCGTTCTTCTCCGAGTAGCGCTCGAGGCCCAGCGTTGCGGCGGAGCGGCCTTCGCCCGGCCTGGGTTCCATCCGCTCGCATTCCACGCCTGCCCCGAGAGCTTTGGCAAGCGCCGTCGCGATGTCCTTGAGCCAGGAACTCTTTCCGGTGAGGTACAGTTTCTTTCCCGTCCAATTCCGGTTGATTAATCCTGCCAGCAATTCCAACTCTTCTTGAATTCCAGCCTGGATTTTTGGCCGCCATTCTTCATTTGAATCAGGCGCTTGCTCCAAATTAAACTTCATTTTCTCTGCCTCGTCATGGCTGATCTCGAGTCTTTTTTCAATCGCCTGAGTCATGTTCTCACCTCCCCAGGGAAGAATACGGATGGAAGCGGCAGCCCCGTTCTCGAAGGAGATCAATTCCGAGTGGCTACGCCCGATATCCAAGATCGCGTAAGAGCCTGGTTGCGCCGGACAAAGCGCGCTTCGCGCCAAGCCTCCCAGTGTGAAAATCGGACTTAATCCACAGCCGATCAGGATTTCCGAATATTCTTCGATCGTCTCTTTTTTCACGGCCACCACGATCAACTCCTGACCAGGAGCGGCTTCATTGCGCAGGCGTTTTTCCGGGCCGGATTGGAGGTAACCCCAAGCCAAATCGTTCGGCGGCAGTGGAAACTCATTTTCGATCTGTAATACGAGCAGCCGCTGGAGTTCTTCCTTGGAGGCGGCCGGAAGAGCGAGCCGTCGCAACGAGACGCCCCGCGCACTGATGGCGCAGAGCGCGCGCGGACGAAGCCATGCGCCATGCTGCTTCAAGAAGTCTCGCAGACGGTGAGTCAGTGTCTCCCGGCAGGCGTTGGTCAATTGTCCATTGGCCAGGCGTTCGAGCGGCAATTCGAGGCCGTTATCGCCGTTGAG
>JBDTOW010000424.1:0-4836 GCA_039933075.1 Verrucomicrobiota bacterium
AGGAAGGATGATTCTTCGGAAGAACAGCCGATCATCGCCCTCAACGGCGTGGATTCAGCCAAAGAACGGCGGTACCTGATCTACCTGGCGATCGATCCTGAGTCTTATGAAGCGGGAACGCGCATCGCTATCGACAACACTCATATCTTTGGCGGCCTGGTCCAAGTGGATGAGAAAGGACAGACTTCAAAAATGATCGGCATGCTGCGAGGCTCGCTCCTGTTGAAGAGCGCAAATCGGGGAGCCGGTGGAAAGATCGAAGGCGAGTTCAAGGCGGATGTTTTCAGCAAGCTGCCCAAGCCCTGAAATTCAATTCTGACACATCCACTAGCGCGTGACCGACGCCAGCGCGTCAAAAAACGCCGTCACGTGCCGCAGCGCGTTGGTGCGACCCGCTCCGTCGATCTCGGAAGTGTTGACCTGCGACTCGATCGCGGCGCGTTGGAGCACGAAGCGATTGCTCGCCGCGGAAAAGCTTGGCCCGCTCACGCGTTGTTGGATCTGCTCGACTTCATAGCGCGCTTGCCGCTCCTCATCCGCAAGCTCCGGACGTATAGCTCGAAAGAGGTATAGGCCACGGCGCAATTGTGGCTAAAATGAGAACTGCTTTGCAGCACGGATCAGTACTTGTGCGTCCAGGGGCTTATTTGCGAAAATCGCGCCACATGAAACCAATCTCCACCATACGCTTTGTTCTCATCGCGCTATTGTTCGTGCCGGGCGGGACCACACCGCGCGCGCAAGACAAACCTTCCGCGGCCCAATTTCAAATCCCCGCCACCGACGACGGCTTGCCTGGCGAGGGGCCGATTCGCCGTTACGATTGGTTTCGCAAGCTCTGGGTGGAGCGCCGCACCGCATGGGCGGCGCGCGTCGAGCCGGACCGGAACGCTGTGGTGTTGCTCGGTGATTCGATCACTCAAGGCTGGGGTGAAGATTTTAGCGCCTGGTTTCCCGGCATGAAGATCGCCAATCGCGGCATCAGCGGCGACACTTCCCGAGGCGTTCTCATCCGTCTCCGGCAAGACGTGCTCGCGCTGCACCCGCAAGCGGTTGTTCTGCTCATCGGCACGAATGATCTCGAAGAAAAAGCCAGCCCCGAAATCATTGCGGCGAACCTAAAACTCATCCTCGCCGAACTGGTTCGGCACGACCCGAAAATGCCCATCGTGCTTTGCCAGGTCTTCCCCAGCTCGGCGTCAAAATCGCGCCCGTCCGACAAGATCAAAAAGGTAAATCAATTGTACGCCGACGCGGTGAGAGGCAACGCGCAAGTCACGTTGCTCGAAACCTGGCCGCTCTTTGCCGACGCAAACGACGACGCGATCACGGCAGAATTTCCCGATCTCCTCCATCCGAACATGGCGGGCTATGCCAAATGGGCCGCGGCATTGCGTCCGATCTTTGCGACCCTCGGTTTTCTGGAAACGGAGCCGTACCAATACACGCCCGAATCCGGCTTTGTGAGCCTGTTCAATGGAAAGGATCTCACTGGCTGGGGCTTCCGAGCCACCTCGGACGGGGACAAGGAAGCCGCGAGAAAATGGCAAGCCAGCGATCCCAACGCCCCGCCGTGGCCCATCGTCACAACCGCCATCAGTTTCGACGGCCAGACGAGCAGTCCAGACGGGCGCTTCGTCGCCAAAAATGGCAGGCTGATCGTCACCACTCCGTCCGAAGGACGCAGAATTCAGCAGCTTTCCACTACGCAGGACTTCCCGAAAGATTTCATCTTGCGCCTGGAATTCCGCGCGACGCCCAATGCGGACAGCGGCGTCTTCATCCGCGGCCGGCAACTTCAATGCCGCGATTACCCCTTGGCCGGCCCCTACAAAAATCTCAAGAATTATCGGCCGGGCGATTGGAACGGAATCGAAGTGACCGTCAATGACGGCGTGGCCCACTGCCTCTGCAACGGCGAAGTATTGGAAGCCGCGATGAAACTTCCGGCCACCGGCCTTATCGGCCTGGAAGGCGACCGCGGCCAAATGGAATACCGCCGCATCCGCATCAAAGAAACGCCCTGAACGGGAAAAGGAAGAAGGAAGAATGCAGAAGGAAGAAACCCTTTTCTTAATTCATCTTTCTGCCTTCTTCCTTCGCCTTACGTAGAGCCCAATCGAGAGTTTTTGGCTGCGGCCAACGATTTTTTAAGGTTGTGCAATAGCTCGTCGGCATTTCGCGCCTCATCTTCGGAAACCAATTCCTGATATTTGGTGAGCGCGCTGATGGCGGCTCCCAGATCGTTCCTTATCGCTTGCACGAGCGCTAAGTTAAAATAGACATTCGCAAATGAAGGCTCCACCTCGCCCGCCATTTCGTAATGAACTTGCGCCAGGCGGAAATCGTTCACTTCGAAATACAGATTGCCCAGATTGTAATGCGCTTCCGAATGGCGCGGGTTGTGTTTCAATGAGGTGGTAAAACAATCAAAGGCTTTGGTCGTGTTTCCCTTCTGTGATTCGATAATGCCGAGATTGCAATAGGCGTCGGCCACGCAATCATGCTCTTCGATCGCCTTCGCGTATAACCCGGCCGCTTTCGGGTCCCCGCGTTCGTCTAAAACCAGCGCCTGCTCAAAGCGGCTCGACTCCGGCGCAAAATTCAAGATTTGCGCGGTGCGTTGAGGAAATAAATGCAATTGATCCGGATTTTCGGCGGCCTTCGCGCATTTCTTAACGCGCTTGTAGCCGAACTTCGACGCTTGAGCAGGAAATTTTAGAATTTGTGCCATTGACATGCTACAAGGACACTTAGGATGCCTGTGCCTGGGTGGATAAGCTTACGCAACTTTTTGTTTCTTCTGCTTTGCCGGAGCGACTTCGACCGCTTCTTTCTTTGCGCCTTTGGCTTTTTCCATCGGCTTCTTTTGCGCCTTTGTCCGCTCGATGCTCTGTTTGAGCGCGGTCATAATATCCACTACAGGTTTTTCCTGTTCTGGAACGCTGACCACTTCCTTTCCGGCAATTTTCGCTTCAATCATCTCGCGCAACGCATCACGATAGTGATCGGTTAAATCCAAATCCTTTAGACTGGATGTCATGGATTCCACCAAACTGATTGAGAGTTTTAGTTCATCCTTGTTCACTTCCTTTTGCTCGATCTGCGGAACACTGTCAATTTTCCGGAGCTCACTCGGATTGCGCAATTTATAAAGCACGATTCCGCCGTCCAGGGGGGCAATCATTACGCCTTCCTCGCGATCACGCAAAACGACTTTACCGACGCCCACTTTCCCGCTCGCCTTCAGCGCCTGCGTTAACAACGAATAAGTTTTCGCCGCGACCAATCCGTCCGGCCCAGCGAAATACGGCGCTTCATACAGCGTCGGATGGACTTCGCTGGCATCGATGAACCCTTCAATTTCGATTACTTTCGTGCTCTTGAGTTTGATTTTTTCAACATCCTCGGGCGAAACGATCACGTATTGTTCCGGCTCGAATTGATAACCCTTGACGATTTCTTCCGAAGTCAGCGTCTTGCCGCATTTTTTACATTTTTTCTCGTAACCGACGGCACCGTTATCCTCCTTGTGCAATTGATTGAACCGGATTGATTCCTCCGTGTCGACGGCGTTATAAATACGGATCGGAATGGTAACCAGAGAAAACCTAATGTGCCCTTTCCAGATCGATCTCATAACTCACCTCGCTTTGAAATGTTGAACTTTGAACTCCGAACGGCTGTGACCTGGACGTTGATTTCCAGAGCGATCGTTTTCATACGTTTATATGGAGTATGAAACTTGCGCGGGAAAATCAACTAGTTTTGCAATCCTGGAATCGGCAATTCAACCTGAATCCGGCATTCAAACCGCGAAAAACGCCAAATACGCGAAAGGAAAAGAGTTGAATCGAAAAGGCGTTCTCCCGTTTGGGTGAATCAGTCTTTTTCTCTAATCCGTTCTGTTTTTCGCGGTGGTTCGCGTATTTCGCGGTTCGAACATTTTTCAGATTCAAATTTAGAATGTCAAATCCGGCCTCAGCCTTACGAAAACGGGTTCTCGCAACATGCCGGCCTTCGTCAACGAAGCAAATTGCACTTCGCACATCAGTTTCGGCTCGACCCAGATAGACCGCGCATCGTCGAGAGGCTTCTCTTTAATGGGTCTTTTGATCCTCGGTAGTTTCTCCAATTCAGCGGAAACAGTCTCAATTAAATGATCGTCGAATCCCGTTCCAGCTTTCCCGAGATATTTGAGTTCATCACCACTAACTTGTGCCAGGTGCAGCGCGCCGAACCTCGTTTCCCGATCGCCCTTTCCCCGCGTGTAACCAATGATGACGCACTCAAGGGCCTGTCGTGTCTTGATTTTCAACCACCCTTCGCTTCGTTTTCCGGGGAGATATGCGCTGTCACGCTGTTTGGCCATGATGCCTTCAAGACCCATTTGTTTCACGGCCTCGAATAACGCCCGCCCTTCTTCGACAACTTCACTCACGCGATAAGCCGACTCTTTCTTGATCACATCTTCGAGCCACTCGCGCCGCCGTGTCAGCGGCTCATTCACAATCGCGCGTCCATCGAGATAAAGGCAATCGAAGACATAGCACACGGCCGGGTGTTTGGCCCTGGCACGTTCAATCCCGGCCTCGGTTTTTTGCTGCATGCGATGGATCACGTTTCTGAAATCAGGTTTCCCATCAGCCTCGAGGCAGACAATCTCTCCGTCAAACAATCCTGAAGTAGCACGAAACGACTGTTCGGGAATCAACAATTCAGGAAACTGTTTCGTCAGATCCATCCGATTACGGCCCCGAATTCTTATCTCTCCCTCATCCAGGGAGATCATGGCGCGGATGCCGTCCCATTTTACTTCGTAAACATAATCCTCGG
>JBDTOW010000425.1:0-4825 GCA_039933075.1 Verrucomicrobiota bacterium
GATCCACGAACCGGCGCAAGATGAACAGGAGCGGTTCGAGTGTTTCGATCTCGTGATCGAAGTCGATAGTTTCCTCGAAGCGTTCGGTAGGAGTAACGAGATCGAGTGGACGCGTGACAGTCGTCGATGCGGCGGCGAAAAGCCCCAGCGCCTCCAGACCGAGCCGGTCTACAAGCGCTTCCTGTCCGAGCGCGAGTAATTCACCCACGGTGCGGATGCCCCACTTGCCCAGGATTACGGTGACGTCGCTGGATGGTTCGAGCGCCGCGACGGGCAACGACGAAATGAAGGCTTTGGGATCGGAGACGATTTCGATGCCGTCACACCACCGGGCCGCATGCCGCGCGAGGTTCGGTGTGGGCCCAGCGCCGATGCGCGCGCGAAGATTCAGTCCGCCCAGGAGAGTACGCAGACGGCCCGACCAGGCCGCGAGCACCTGCGCGTCGGCGTTCTTCAACTCCGCAAGGCCGTGCAGATCCAGCGTGCAGATGCCAGGCGCAGTATTTTCGATATAAGGCGAAAAGCCGTAAGCGCATTGCAGTAACGCTTCGGTGGCGGCGTTTTCCTGAGCCGGCGAACGATGACGAACGATCACGTCGTGGCAACGAGCAAGGGCCTGAGTCGGTGTCAGTCCCACGGTCACCCCAGCGTCGTGAGCGGGCGCGCTCACATCGCAAACGGCCGGCGTGCTGCGCGCCGGGTCCACCAGCGCCACCGGCTTGGTCCACAATTCCGGCTCGTGCCGCAGGGCGGCCTGCAACTCGAAGTTTGGAAGATGAGCGACCGCAAACATGGGACCAGACTCAGCCGGCTTTCCTTGCCATGGCTTCGCCCGGCGCCAGCGCCGACCGCAGGACCATGAAGCGGAGTTGTGGCACGAGTTCCTCTGGCGACTGCATTAGCGCTTCGATACCGAGGCCACTTTCCACCTGCACGCGCCAGGCGACGCCGCTGACCAACGCGTGCGGCGTGACGACGAGCACTGCGGTGCGGCTTTGTTCCAGAATGCGGCCCAGCCGATACCAAATGCTCGAAGAAATTTTTCGAAGCTGGCCGACGGAATTGAGTTTCAGATCGATGGCAACCAGCGGAAAATTGTTGTCGCGCAGCAGCAGGTCAGCCGCTTTGAGAGCATCGCCCGCATTGGTGCAACGCACCCAGAGAAGATGGGCGAGGACATCCGGCTCGACGGCGCTGACATCAAAACTGTCCGCGCCGTCCACCAGCGCAAGAAACTGTCCATCCGCCGCTGTCCTCCGCAACAGCGAATGAATCACCTGGGCGCTGCCTGAGCCGCCTGAGCCGTGCCCGGCGCCGACTAATTCGGTGAACTGCCCACGTGGCAATCCACCCTCGAGGAGCACATCGAAGGCGCCAACACCGGTTGCCAATGTTTCCGTCGGAGGCGCTACCCTCGCGCCGGTCCGCAGATGCGGAAACCGCTGCGCGAGGAGCTGGCGCAGTTCCAGGATGTCGGTGGTTGCTGGCATGGCGCCCGGCGTTGCATCGTGCCGGGAGAATAGTTTACCCCGAAACGTTTCTCAGGAAACACCAAAGTTCATTCCCATTGTGGCAAAACGCCTGGGACAAAAGCTGTCTGAGCGCCGGAAAAGAAATGGGAAAAAGGAGGCGCGGTCCTTCGCTGACACACCGCCGGGATTCAGCCGGTGCTCCCACTCCCCGATCCGTCCGGCTGGCTACCGAGCAGAGTATCTACCTCCGCCAGCAACAGTGGCAGGTGATGCTCCACCGTGCGCCAGACGATTACATCGTCCACCGAGTCGTAGCCGTGGATGATGCGGTTCCGGAAATCGACGATGCGCCGTAGTGAGGTGATGCGCGCCGCCGTTTCGGGCGCGAAACGCTCCAACCGATTCAACGCCTCTCCAATTATTTCAAACTCACGCTCCACCGCGCGACGAAACCACCGATCCGTCACATACTGGTCAAACGTTTGCCTCGCGCATCGTTGCTCAATGCTCGCACCCGCCTCCTGCACATCCAACAGCAGCTTCTTTTCCTCAGCCCTCATAGACGAGCTGGCGCGTGGTTTCGAGAACCTGCCGGAAATAAGGATTGCGCACCGACCGTTCCGTCACCAAATCGACGCGCCGCCCAAACAGCCGCTCCAACTCATGGGCCAGCCCGAAGTAATTCTCCGTGTACTCTGCTGGCGAGGACTCATCCAGCGCGACGAAGAAATCCAGGTCGCTGGCTTCGGGCTGGAAGCCGCCGCGTGCCGCCGAGCCGAAGAGATAAAGCCGCTTGACCTTGAAGCGCCGGCACAACGCCGTGAGGGCGGAAGCTTTTTCTGCAAGCATCGCAATCATACTGCTGCCAGATTACACCGCCGACCCGAGAGTTCAAGCAACGACAACCTGCGGCCTTGCGGCGGGTCGAACGCCCCCCGAGTAAGTAACCACAGCCCGCTCGTGGCCAAGGAAGTCGATGCTCAAGACAAGGCTGGGCGGGTTTCCTGAACCAGCCCCTGGGATAGAAGCTGTCTGAGCGCTGAAAAACAAATGGAAAAAAGAACCGCGGTCGCGTCGCTGAAGTGACTGGTTGCTTTCTTCGAAGCCCGACGTCGCGCCTGTGCGTCAGGGTGGATTGAAGAAAGGGGCGGGGACGGCCTCGTCCCCGTATGGCCGGCGGGGACGAGGCCGTCCCCGCCCCGTGACGCTGGCTTTCTTGAATCGACCCTGTCCCCGAATGTCATCGACAAAGATGGCACGACTTGGTTATAGAATGCGGTCAATCAAACCGCAGGCCAGATGAAGGACGCTTTTTGAATTTGCCGACGACTCGCTAGTCGCCCTTGTGAGAATTCTGTCGTTGGGATTTCTACCTTGGTTGGGCTATCGATTCCGGTTCCGCTCCAGAACTGCAAATCAAACCGCCAAACTCGCCCTGCGAGCAGATGTAATGGACTCTGGCGTTTCAAACCCAAGGCTGCATGAAAGACCGGCCAATCGGGCATTCTACCAAGACACCCGGTGGTCACTGGTGCTGAAGGCGTGTGCGGGTTCGCAGGAGGCTCTCGAAGACCTCAGCCGTTCGTACTGGCCGGCGGTATATGCTTTTCTTCGACGCAAAGGCTTTGCGCCGCAGGACGCCGAAGACCTTACTCAGGACACGTTTGCTAGTGTACTGCAGGGAGGACGGCTGGCTGCAGTAGATTCGAAGAAAGGCCGGTTTCGTTCCTTTCTCTGCGCCTGCGCCGACCACGAAGCCTCTCATTTCCGGAAACGAAACGAAGCTGAAAAAAGGGGCGCGAACCGAATAGTCTCATTGGAAGCATTGGATGCTGAGCAGCATTACCAGCTTCTGCCCGTCACCGATGCTCCCACCGAAACAGTCTTCGATCGCGCCTGGAGCAAAATTATCGTGTCACGCGCTTTGGAAAAATTGAACTCTGATTATGAGCGTTTGGAAAAGAACGATGTCTTCCAGGCATTGCTCCCATTGCTCCAAGGTGGAACCGAGCGCGGTGACTTCCGCATCGTTGCGGAAAAACTGGGCCTGACGGAAGTCAACGCCAGAGTGACTTGGCTACGTTTCAAGACCTCTTTCATCGGGCATTTGCGGAGCGAAGTGGCGGAAACTGTCGCCGATGCTTCCGAAGTGGACGAGGAGCTTCGCTATCTCGTGAGCGCTTGGCTGTCCGCGGCTACTTGAGTTTCTTGGCCGCTAAAAAATGCCAGTTCAGCTCCTGCCGGTAGTTCGGTACCGCGTCTAGTACCGTGACAAAAAAGTTCCGCAACATAGCCGGCAACGTTGGTGAGAGCCGAGCAACTGAAGCTGAACAAGGTAGGGCGCGTCACTCCGTGCGCGCCGCTGGACGAGCGACGTACTCGAACGGCGCGCGCGGAGTGACGCGCCCTACCTACACTTCTACGACGTATCGAGACTTCTTTGTCGACGTACTAGTATAAGCGCCACGGCTGAGAATTTCTCAGAAATAGGAATTAACCGGTAAAACGTTGTAACACTTGCGCAGAAATTCGTTTAATCAGAAATGAACCGATATGGACTGGCCAATCAAAAAGTGTCCCGACTGCGGCGCCCAGATTCCCGGGGATGCGCCCGCTGGCCTTTGCATCGCGTGCGTGCTGATGATGGCCCAGCACGGAAGCGATCCGGCTAAAAATGCTCCCGCCCAGACTTCGAAGGCGTTGCTACGCGAGGTCGGCGATTACGAATTGATCCGCGAGATCGGGCGGGGCGGCATGGGAGTGGTTTACGAAGCCCGCCAAAAAAAGTTAGACCGTCTCGTCGCGCTCAAACTCATCCTGGCAGGTGAATTTGCTAGCGAGACAGCGGTTGCCCGTTTCCAGGAGGAAGCGGAACTCCTCGCCAGCCTTGCCCACCCGAGCATCGTCCCGATCTACGAAATCGGTGAACACCAAGGCTGTCACTTTTACAGCATGAAACTAATCGTCGGCGAAAGCGTCGCCGCCCGGCTTTCCCCTCTCTCCTCCAGTGCTCGTAGCAGCCGAGACAACGAGGCTATGGCTGTTCTCCCCGCAGACCGCCCGGAATCTAAACAGAGCCTCGTTACCTCGGCTGCTACACCTCGTGGGGATGGCTTCACTCCGCGTGAATCGGCCTCGCTAATGGCGACAGTCGCCCACGCTGTTCACTTCGCGCACCAGTGCGGCATTATCCATCGCGATCTTTCACCGGAGAATATCCTCCTCAACGCGGAAGGCGAACCCTGCGTCACCGACTTCGGCATGGCCAGGCTCGTGGGTCGCGACCGCCGCCTTACGCAGACCAATGCCATTCTGGGCAAGCCGGATTACATGGCCCCGGAGCAATCCGATCC
>JBDTOW010000426.1:0-4821 GCA_039933075.1 Verrucomicrobiota bacterium
ACCGGCTCGTAGCGCAGGTTGGCAACAGTTGGCAATGTGCTGTCTTGCCGACTGGCAGTCGGCAGCGGTAGCGGACATGTTTCAATTTGGCATCTATAGAGATATCGCTCGTAACGGAGCTCTGGACTTTGTATTCAAACTTCCATATGCGGACGTGCTGCGGCTGGTGCTCCACACGTGCTCCGCACACAGCCGCGCTCCGTTTCGAGGCCGGTTCGGAGTGATACGACCTGCCTCGCCGAGTTTCGGCCCTTGACGCACCTCCGCAGCTTGAAATAGTTGCACATGTGACTGAACCTCAAAACCAACTCTCTTTTACCCAGCACTCGCCTGATCTCATGGTCCTTCTCACCCGCGGATATTCGCAACCGCGCCAACTGTTTAAACGACGAAAAAGTCGTCGTGGATCGGAATCTTGTGGGCGGCATTCCGGCATGCGATCGCAAGATGATCAAGAAAATCGCCGGTGGAACACCTGGCGCGCGGGAGGCTTAGAGGAATAGCGTCTCATGCCTGCCCGTCGTTTCCGCGACCAATCGCGCGAGATTCTGCGTCATCCTGGCGCGTTTGCGCTGCGCGTGCTCAAAGCTTTTCGCGCCAACCAAGGCCTGCTGCTCGCGGGCGCGGTTGCTTATTACACGTTGCTCTCGCTGATTCCGCTGCTGATCCTGATGGTGATCGCGCTGTCGCACTTCATCGACCAAACCCGCCTGCTCGCGACACTCGCCGAATACCTGCAGTTTATCGTGCCGGGACAATCGGATATGCTGGTCGACGAGTTGCGGACATTTCTCACGCATCGCGATACGGTCAGCGGCGTTCTGCTGATCACGATGATTCTGTTCAGCGCCCTCGCATTCACTGTGCTGGAAAATGCGATGTCGGTTATATTCTTTCACCGGGTAGGTGTCCGGCGCCGGCACTTTGCCACGTCGGCGGTATTGCCGTATCTTTTTATTCTCTTTTTGGGGTTAGGGTTGTTGCTGGTGACGTTTGTCGCCGGCAAGCTCGCCCTGCTCGCGACACACAACATCACCGTTTTCGGCGTGCCGCATTCACTCGAAGAGTTGTCCGACTACCTGCTGTATCTGCTGGGCGTTGCCGGAGAAATCCTGATTCTCACCGCGATCTATCTTGTCATGCCGGTCGAACGGCTTTCGTTCCGGCATGCGCTGATTGGCGGAGTTAGCGCGGGCCTGCTCTGGGAGTTCACGCGCCATGTATTGGTATGGTATTACAGCACGATTTCGCAGGTCCGCCTGGTTTATGGTTCATTCGCGACGGCGATTGCCGTGCTGCTCAGCGTCGAAATCGGCGCGATTCTTCTGCTCCTTGGTGCGCAGGTGATCGCCGAATACGAACGCATGGGCCGGGACGCGGTCGATGTGCCCCCGGCGCCGATGGACCTGAAGGTGCCGCCTGGCAAGGCACCTCTTGGCTAAAGCTGCTGCAACCGGCGAGGGTTTAGCGTCAGGCCCGTTGGCAAAGTCACTTGCGCTGTAGGAGACGACGTGAGGAGAATCAGAACCCGAAAAAGGAGTGGCATGAAGCCAAATGAACGGGGCGGGGACGGCTCGTCCCCATTTCAACCGCCGAAGGCAGGACGCCAGTCGGGGACGAGCCGTCCCCGGCCCGTTCATTGGCAGTCTCACAGTGTAAGACTCCTCACGACGTCTCCTACAGTGGCCAGTGGATCTCAGAACGACTTTGTCACCGGTCGAGGGTGAGACTGACTTTGAATCAAAAAAATCTCGCTTGAGTTGAACATTCTTGTTGTGTTGTTTGGCAGCCCGTCAAAAAACTATGGAGCTGTCAGCATTATGAAACTTCGCTTTGTTTGCATTGCTGTGTGGCTGGCGGTCACGTGTCTTGCCACCATGGTTCTGGCCGCCGAGCCCGAACCCGCTCCGCGGGATTTGCCAAGGATTGCGCCTACGGAACCGGATCGAGCCTTATCTACTTTTCGCATCAAGCCGGGATTTCGCATCGAGCTGGTCGCTGCCGAACCGCTCGTCGTGGATCCGATCGCGATGTCGTTCGACGAAAACGGACGATTATATGTGGTCGAGATGCGGGATTACTCGGAGCGCCGGGATGAACATTTAGGACGCATCCGGCTGCTCGAAGATACGGATGGCGACGGGCGTTTCGACAAAAGCACGGTGTTCGCCGACAATCTGCCCTGGCCAACGGCGGTGATTTGTTATGCGGGCGGCGTGTTTATCGGGGCCACCCCGGACATCTTGTTTTGCAAAGATACAAATGGCGATGGCGTCGCGGACATTCGGGATGTTATCTTCACTGGGTTTGGAGAAGGCGTCGCTCGCTTGAACGTCCAGCAATTGTTCAACAGCTTCAACTGGGGATTGGACAATCACATTCACGGAGCCAGCGGTGGGAACGGAGGCACGATCGTTTCCCGGTTGCATCCGCAGGTCAGGCCGCTCGAATTGCGGGGGCGCGATTTCGCTTTTGAACCGCGAAAGTTGTTCATCTTTCCCGAAAGTGGTGGCGGCCAGTACGGATTGAGCTACGACGACGACGGTCGGAAGTTCGTTTGCAGCAACAGCAGCCACATCCGCAGCGTCATGTATGAAGATCGTTACATGGCGCGAAATCCATTCTTTGCCGCGCCAGGCGCGGCCGTGGACATCGCGGTGGACGGCCCCGCAGCGGAGGTTTATCACATCAGCCCGGACGAGCCGTGGCGGGTCCTCCGCACCAAGTGGCGCGTGGCCGGCATGGTGCCCGGTCCCATCGAAGGCGGCGGCCGCCCGTCGGGTTATTTCACCGGCGCAACCGGCATCACCATCTATCGCGGGAACGCCTGGCCGGAAGAATTTCGAGGCGATGCTTTCGTCGCGGATTGCGGCAGCAATCTCGTGCATCGGAAAAAATTGTATCCGGACGGAGTGGGTTCGAGGGCAGAGCGTCCCGCTGACGAACAGAAAGTAGAATTCCTCGCCTCCACGGACAACTGGTTCCGCCCGGTGCAAATGGCCAACGGTCCGGACGGCGCTCTTTATATCGCCGATCTGTATCGCGAGGTGATCGAACATCCGTGGTCGCTGCCCGAGTCGATCAAAAAACATCTCGACTTGAACAGCGGCAACGAGCGCGGCCGCATCTATCGCATCGTGCCCGAAGGGTTCCAGCAACCGAAGCCGCCGCGTCTGGGGAGCGCGTCGACAGGCGAATTGGTGGCGACGCTGGAACATCCGAACGGCTGGCATCGTGACACCGCCGCGCGGTTGCTCTATGAGCGTCAGGACCAGAGTGCGATTCCGGCTTTGGAAAAGCTGCTCGCGAGCTCGAAAAGTCCGCTGGGAAGGCTGCACGCGCTGCAAGCGCTGGACGGTTTGGCGGCGTTAAAGGAATTGCACATTTCAAGATCGCTGAGCGATCCCGATGCGCGGGTTCGTGAACATGCCGTATTGTTGTCGGAAAGATTTTTGCCCAATCTCGGATTCTCGAGTCAGATCTGGCGGAAACTCAGAGTGCTCGCTGCTGATCCCGAGCCGCGGGTCCGTTACCAACTTGCCTTCACCTTAGGCGAGATTCGTCATCGCGCGAAGGCAAAGATCCTGGCTGAAATCGGGCGGCGTGACCTGGGAAGCCGCTGGATTCAGACGGCCGTGTTGAGTTCGGTTCCGGAGGAAGCCGCGGAAGTCTTTACGCTTCTGATTGACGACCGCCGAATTTCCAGTTCCGGAGAAGACTCGGAACTTCTTCGGCAGCTCGTTACGATGGTGGGTTTGCGAAAGCGAACGAACGACGTGGAGAGAGTCCTGGACCGCGTGGAAGATCTCACCCAGCCGCAACTTAAGTTCAATCTGCTTTACGCCCTCGGAGAGACTTTGCAGAGGAAAGGCAGTTCACTTCAACGGATGGACAAGAACCGGCGGCTGGCATCGATGTTTGCCCGAGCAGTCGCCATCGCCAGTGACTCGACGGCTCCCGAGGCGACCCGCGTTTCAGCCGTTCGGTTGCTTGGTCTGGACAGCCTTCCGAGTGCTGGCGAAACGCTGTTTGCGTTGCTGAATCCCATCTGCCCGCAATTAGTGCAATTGGCGGCGGTCGGCGCGCTCGGGCGGTTTCCGTATACTCAGGCCGCGACGGAACTGGCGAGACGTTGGCCGGTACTCACGCCGCGGATACGCAGCGAAGCTTTGAACGTGCTGGTTGCCCGACCGGAGCGGGTTGCGATACTGCTCAACGCGCTTCAAACGGAGGCGATTTCGCGGTCCGAACTTTCAACCGCGCAGATCCAATTTCTTTGCTCACACCCCGATATGAGTCTGCGCGCCCGTGCCACCCAACTGTTCGGTCAGAGCGCCATCGGCCAGCGGCAGGCCGTGGTTGAGCGTTTGTCGCCCGCGCTCAAACTGATCGGCGACCCCGCCAACGGCAAGGCCATCTATCTGCTGCGCTGTGCTTCATGTCATCGCCTCGACGGCCAGGGGCACGCGCTCGGGCCAGACCTCGTCAGCGTCAAATCCAGCGGCAAGGAAAAATTGCTGCTCAATATTCTGGATCCCAATCGCGAAGTGGCTCCGAACTACGTCAATTACGTGGTGGAGACAAAGCGTGGCGAGACGTTGCTGGGATTGATCGGTAGTGAAACTGCCACCAGCCTGACCTTGCGACGGGCGAACGGTGACGAAAGCGTCGTTCTGCGCTCGGACATTGCGCGGATCCAAAGTGTCGGATTATCGGTTATGCCCGAAGGACTGGAAGCAGGGCTAAGTCATCAGGACGTTGCCGACCTGTTGGAATACATTTCGACCGCCGGGCAAAAGTGACGCCGCACGCCGCCGCGGG
>JBDTOW010000427.1:0-4809 GCA_039933075.1 Verrucomicrobiota bacterium
GAAGTAAAAGTGCTGTTCGACAAAGTCCGTGACATGGTAACGACCGGCAAAAGCAACGACGGTGTGGGCAAGCTCGCCGTTTTCGCTGGCGTGCACAAATTCCCTGCACGGGTGAAGTGCGCGATTCTGCCGTGGCACGCGGTGGTAGCAGCAGTCGAAGGAAAGCAAGAACCAGTTTCGACCGAAACGGAGAGTGCCTAGCAAGACGACCGTCAGGATTGTCATTTTGACCCGGAGCGCGGCTGTGTCGTCCCGACCAGCCGCAGCACGTCTGCCCCACACCAAGCATTCTATGTATTAGCCCGCTGCGGCTGGTGCTTCGCACAGAGCCGCGTTCGCAAAATGAGAATTGCCGAACGAGTGCTCTCGACAATTCGCACATCGCCATTAGATTCAGACTGTGAGCGCCACCGTCGGATGAGTGGCCTGAGAGACGCGAAAATATTCCTGACCCATGAATCAAAACGAACCAGTTAACTTGACCCGCGACGTCGAAGCCGCGGTGGTCCCGGTGGGCACCAAAGTCACGCTGATGAAAGGCGAAACGGCTTACGTCACTCAGTCGCTCGGCGGCAGTTACACAGTAATCGTCAACGGCAACATGTTCCGCGTCGAGGGCAAAGACGCCGACGCGCTCGGATTTGAGACGGTCTCCAAGCCGGCGAACGCAACCCCCGGCCAACCGATCACACCCGAGCTATTGGAGAAACAGGTCTGGGACTCGCTGAAAACCTGTTACGATCCGGAAATCCCAGTGAACGTCGTCGACCTTGGCTTAATCTACGATTGCAAACTTAGTCCGGTTGGCGAAAACATCTTCAAAGCGGACGTCAAGATGACCCTCACCGCGCCCGGCTGCGGCATGGGCCCGACTCTCGCGCAGGACGTGCAAAACAAGCTGCTGTCGATCGAGAACGTCAATGAGGCAAATGTTGAACTCGTTTGGGACCCGCCCTGGAATCAGGGCATGATGACGGAGGCGGCGAAGCTGCAACTTGGATTGCTGTAAACGCCGGACACGTTTCTACCGAGACCAGGCAGACAACATGCCTCGCGTATTCTTAGGAACATTTTATGGCTAAACTGGTGAAAATTACCGAGACCAAGGACCTGACCGACGGCAAGGCCGCGGCCTTCGATGTGGAAGGCCAGCGGATCGCGGTCTTCAATGTCGGCGGGACGTTCTACGCCATCGAGGACACCTGTCCGCATGAGGGTGGGCCGCTGTCGGAAGGCCAGGTCGACGGCGGGAAGGTCATTTGTCCCTGGCACGACGCGGCTTTTGATTTGAAGACAGGCGAAGTCCTCGCGCCGCCCGCGTTTGAAGGCGTGAAGAGTTACAAAGTCGTCGTGGAAGGCAACGACGTTAAGATCGAGCTGTAATAGTGGATGTGAGTTCGCTGATGAGCAGTTCACGAAATTCTGCCGTCGACTGATGTCGTCGGCCACGATTGGATAATGATCGCTGAAACAACAAAAGGCACCGCGCCGAAAGAAGAATTCGACTGGGAATCGTTGCGCGCGGATTTCCCGATCCTCTATCAGGAGGTCCATGGGCATCCCCTGATTTATTTCGACAACGCGGCCACCAGCCAGAAACCACGCGCCGTTCTGGACGCGTTGCGTCGTTACTACGAGCGCGACAACGCCAACGTCCACCGGGGCATCCACGAGTTGAGCAATCGCGCGACCGCCGCATTTGAAGCCGCGCGCGCGCGCACGGCTCGATTCATCAACGCTCGCGGCGCCGATGAAATCGTGTTCACGCGTGGTACCACTGAAGGAATCAACCTCATCGCGAGTTCCTGGGGAACGAAAAATCTGAAAGTCGGCGACAGGATTTTGCTCACGGAAATGGAGCATCACAGCAACCTGGTCCCGTGGCAAATGTTGGCCGAGCGAACCGGCGCCAAACTGGTTTATCTGCCGGTCACCGGTGACGAAGGATTGCTCGATTTGAGCCGACTTGACCACGTGCTCACGAAAGAGGTCAAGTTGTTCGCCATGGTTCACATTTCCAACTCGCTGGGCACGGTGAATCCGGTCACCGAATTGTGTGAGCGCGCACGCAAGCTGGGGATTATCACCCTGGTCGACGCCGCGCAGAGCGCCGGTCATTGCCAGGTGGACGTTCAGGAAATTGGCTGCGATTTCCTCGTCTTCTCCGGTCACAAGATTTGTGGGCCGACTGGCATTGGGGTCCTCTATGGCCGCCAGGAGATTCTCGACGAGCTACCCCCGTATCAGGGTGGGGGCGAAATGATTTTGAGCGTCGATTTTTTCAAGACGACTTACAAGAAAGCTCCGCACCGGTTTGAAGCGGGCACGCCGGATATCTCGGGGCCAATCGGTCTCCACGCCGCGATGGATTATCTGGACACACTTGGCCGTGAGAACATTTTCAAACACGACCAGGAATTGGCGACCCGTGCCTATGAAGGACTGGCGCGATTGAAAGGCATTCGTCTTTTTGGCCCGAAATCAGGCCGTGCTGGGTTGGTCAGCTTTCTCTTGAAAGACATCCACGCTCACGACGCCGTGACGGTCGCGGATCAGCGCGGTGTTGCTCTCCGCGGCGGGCATCACTGTACACAGCCGTTGATGCGGAAGTTGGGAGTCGATTCGACGGCGCGGGCGAGCTTCTACTTTTACAACACGAAAGCCGAGGTGGATCGGTTTATCGAAGTGATTCGGGAAGTTCAGGAGTTTTTTACGAGTTGAAAATGTGCGGAGGCGGTCCGCTGGTGACGGAACCCCCGGACCCAAATTTGCCACCACGACGAGAAATTGGAATATGACGACAGCCACAGAAACCATCGGACCGCAATTGACCATGCAAGAGGTGCTGGAAGTTTATCCCGGCGCTCAACGGGCGTTGTTTCGGCGTTACCATATCGGGGGCTGCGCCAGTTGCGGATTCCAACCGTCCGAAACCCTTGAACAAGTTTGCCGGCGTAATAACAGTTTAAATGTGGAAGAAGTTCTGGAACACATCAGAGCCAGCCACGAACAGGACGCCAAAATCCTGATTTCCGCGAAGGAATTGGCAGAAATTCTGGAACGGGACAAATCGATGAAACTGCTCGATGTCCGTTCGCGCGAGGAATACGATACGGTGCGGATCGCAGATTCGATCTTGATGTCCCAGCCAACGATGCAAGAAATTCTTGGCAAGTGGCAGCACGATCAACTTTTTGTGATTATCGATCATGTTGGCAAACAGGGATTGGATGCTGCCGCTTACTTTTTGGGACACGGCTTTGAGAACGTCCGCTGCCTGCGAGGCGGCATTGATGCCTGGTCGCAGGAAATCGATCCGAAATTGTCGCGATATCGCTTAGGATGAAATGCGGAACCAGCGCTTTGTGTTGGCGGAACTCCGATTTCATTCAAAGCCTCCACTCCGTGACGCCGGCTCGTGGAACTGGAAAAAGAAAACGGCAAACCTGCTTAAGAAGTAAATAGATATGACTGACGATTTGCAGCAGCGGATTCGTGAAGCGATCAAGAACCCGCAGAACATGGGCGAATTGTTGGACGCAGATGCAGTGGGCACCGTTGGCAACTCCGAGTGCGGCGAAATGCTCCGGCTGTGGATTAAATATAAGCAAGAAAAAGGCAGGAAGGTGATTGATCGCGCGACATTCCAATCCTTCGGCTGCGACACGGCCATCGCCGTCGCGAGCCTGGCTACCGAGTTGATCCAAGGAAAGACCGCAGAAGAAGCGCTCTCCCTCAAAACCGAAGAGTTGGCTGGCGAACTTGGACCTTTGCCACCGATGAAAATTCATTGCGCCCAACTCGTCGAGAGTGCCCTTCGTTCCGCGCTCAATCCGAAGGAGCAGGAAAACTCCTCTGTGATACCGCCGCGCTTGGCTGCCGGGCCTCATGGCGCCAATCTTCTCGACAGCTTCTCCGCTGGCGCACAAAAGCAGGGCCAGGTAAGGATTGTGTTGCTGGATAGCTCCAAAGATCGCGAAAAACAATGACACGCTGCCGGGCGAAATTGGTCGCAGCCTGCGGGACATGCGCTCCGACAAGGCGAGTGATTCGCGCTGCTGGTTTTTTCGGGACCATTCTACACAATCTTCGTGGTAAGAGTCGCCTCTGCTCGGGTAGACGAAATCAAAAGGAAGAATCCTGAATACCAACTCCATTGCGTTAGCAGAAACTCAATGAACGAATTTTGGGGAAATCAGTCGGGGTAAAGATGGATGGCGGCGAGTTACGCTTGATTGCGGCGCAATCGCTCTGTAGAATGCGATTGAAGGATTGGTTGGGAAAGCCGATTCGGTGGCGGGGTAGCCAAGTGGTAAGGCAGGGCTCTGCAAAAGCTCTATTCGCCGGTTCGATTCCGGCCCTCGCCTCCAACTTCAAGTTGCTAAAAAGCAATAAGTTGCAGAAGCCAGAGGAGGCAGTGCCAGTGAAAGTGCCAGTGAAATCAAAACTCGCGTAGTACTCGACAATTACTCCGCAACAACTCGGCAACCACTGGGAAAGACGGGATTGGCAGCCCGTTTGGTGTATGTGATACACCCAAAGCCGCACGCAGCCTCATAGCCTCGGACGAAAGAAGTCTGAGCTATGAAAATGCGTTTCATCCTTTACCGCCGCAAGGTCGGCGGCATGTTCTACATCGAAGACACCGAAACCCGCAAGCAGGAGAGCCTGGGCACGAGGGACCGCACGGAAGCCACGTCGCTCCTCAACGCTCGCAATGAATCCGTCCGCCAGCCACAACTGAATCTCCACATAGCCAAGGCGTACTTGGCGGGAACAGATTCGGGCGTTTCAACGCGGACGTGGCAA
>JBDTOW010000428.1:0-4804 GCA_039933075.1 Verrucomicrobiota bacterium
TGCGACGCGCTGGCGAAAGCGGCAGAGGACTGCCGCACTCCAAGACGCTGACGCGCTGGCGATAGCCCCGTTCCGGTGCAAAAAGGATCAGCGATCTCTTGGTGAAGCCTATTTTCGGATCTTGAACTGGATCGGCTTTCGCACACTTTTTTTGCTGCTGGGCGCAGGAGCGCTGGTCGAGAATCGAGCGGCTGCGGCCGTTCCGGTTATCACTGACTTCTCGCCTGCAAGCGGCGCACCCGGAACCGTCGTGACTATCAGCGGCCTTAACTTCCTCGGGGTCGTAGGTGTGACCTTCAACGGGGCCATTGCCGATATCACACCCATCTCGGCAACGCAGATCAGCGCCACGGTGCCGTTGGACGCCACCACCGGTCCAATCAGCGTCAGCACATCGGCAGGCTTTGCGACCAGCGCGCCGAAGTTCTTTTCGGTCTCGCCATTCATTATCGATTTTAATCCGAACGGCGGACCACCGGGGACGCTTGTCGCGATCAACGGAGTCAATCTCGACGGGGTCACCGCCGTCGCGTTCAGCGGTAAAGACGCCGCTTTTGTCATCACCGGGCTGAACCAGGTTCAAGCATTCGTTCCGGACGGTGCCACCAGCGGACCGATCAGCGTAGTCGCTCAGTCCGGAACCGCCGTTAGCCGGAATCCATTCGTCGTCACCGGCACCGGCCCATTCATTAGTGGATTCTCTCCGGACTCGGGTGTGCCGGGAACTGTCGTTGTCATCGACGGCAATAATTTCACGGGAGCGAACGCCGTCCGATTTAATGGCACGAACGCGGCGAGTTTCTTCGTAACCGCCGACACTCAGATTCAGGCCACGGTACCGGCGCAAGCGACCACGGGACTCATCAGCGTGACGACGCCGCTGGGCACAGGGAACAGCGTGACTAACTTCACCGTTACCTCAGGCGCAGCAGTCATCACCAATTTCTTTCCGAGATTTGGTCCACCCGGCACTTCGGTGGTAATCGACGGAGAAAATTTCACCGGGATAACTGCAGTGAACTTTGACGGAACAAACGCCACGTTCACATTGGTTTCCCTGACCCAGATCCACTCCACGGTGCCGGCCGAAGCCACCACCGGGCCCATCAATATCGTCAATGCCGGGGGCACGGGTTCGAGCAGGAACGATTTCATCGTGACGGGGCCCGGGCCGATCATCACGGACTTCGACCCAGCCTTCGGCGGATCGGGAACGCTGGTGGTGATCGACGGGGCGAATTTCGCCGGCGCGACGGCGGTACAATTTAACGGGACCAATGCGGCCAGCTTTTCCGTCACATCGCTCACCCAGATTCATGCGTTCGTTCCCGACGGCGCAACCAACGGCCCAATCAGCGTGACGACTCCTTCGGGCACCGGAGTCAGCGGCAACAGTTTTATCGTGATCGGCGCGGCACCGCTCATCACTGATTTCAGGCCCATTGGCGGAGCTCCCGGCGCGAGCGTCGTGATCAACGGAGCCAATTTTACCGGCGCCACGAATGTACTGTTCAACGGAACGACGGTGTCGAATCTGACGGTAACGTCGGCGACGCAACTTCAAACTACCGTTCCGGCCGGGGCCACAACCGGCCCGATCACCGTTTCGAGCCTGGCCGGAACCGGCGTGAGCTCGAACAAGTTTATCGTCGCGCCACGCCTCAACGCTTTCAGTCCGACGAACGGTCCGATCGGTTCCACCGTGATGATCTTCGGGGTGAATCTGCTGGAAACCACGCGCGTGCTTTTCAATGGCGTCGTGGCCAACTTCACCGCTCAATCGCAAACGAACCTCCAGGCCTTTGTGCCCACGAATGCAACCAGCGGCCCGATTAGCGTCAACACTCCCGGCGGCGGGGTTGCCACAACTAATTCATTCAACGTGATTCTGGCGGCGGATCTTTCCTTGCTGGCGAGCGCTTCGCCGGCCACGGCAATCGTCGGAAGTAATTTGACTTACAACATCACGGTGACAAACCGCGGACCGAACATCGCAACGGGCGTCGTCGTGACAAACCAGCTTCCGGCTAGCGTTCAATTTGTCTCGGCGTTGTCCAGCCAGGGCAGCTTCGCGTTTGCGAACGGAATTTTTACCGCCAGCCTCGGCAACCTGACAAATTCCGGCGTTGCAAAGATTAGCCTGGTTGTGTTGCCGAAGTCCGCTGGCGCTCTCACGAATCTGCTGACCGTTGAGGGTAATGAAGCCGACCTGGTTCTAACAAATAATGCGATCACAATCGTCACGACCGTGCTCCCTGCCGCAGGGGTGCAGATGCAGATCGCTCTTTCCGGTGGTAACATCATCATCTCGTGGCCTTCCACCGCGATCGGTTTTTTCCTTGAATCAACCTCCTCCCTTGCGCCGCCCATCACTTGGAATGAGGTGATTGATACCCCCTCAGACGATGGCGTGCAAAAAACGGTGACGACTGATGCCGGGTCCGGAGAAGAATTCTATCGCTTGAGAAACCCGTGAGCGGGTTTTCGCGGCCATCTACGGTTTCAATTGCTTCAACAGCCTCACGGCGCTTTCAACCAACATCTCGCCAGCTCCGGCTTTGACCGGGCAAGTGGCGACTTCGTAGCTGCCCTCGGCGAAAGCCTTGCGCGTCGGCACGTACCAATCCACGTCGTTCGCGAGGCTGATGACGAATGTCTGTTTGAAGGGGGACGCCTGCTTTATTGCCAGACCCAGCTCGGCGAAGATCTCATGGGGCAGCGTGACGATGGCGGTGTCCGTCCCGAGCCGGAAGGCTTGCACTTCCATCGGGATTGCGTCGCCGAACCATCGGCGAAAATCACGCGTGTGCAGAATCCGATACGCCTCCACCTGGAGCATTAACGCCGGGGTGGACGTGAGCTTTCCCGAGAGCACAGCCTCGGCGCGTTCGATCTGTTCCGCGGTGACTTCCTGCAATGGCGCCGGCACCTTCTCCGAGAGCACGGCAAGAGACGGTGCGGCGACTGGTTTCAACTCGGGGATTTTTTTTAAAATAGTTTCCGCAAGCCTGGAACCGATGCGCTCCGGTTCCGTGTCGCCTGGCTGCGGCGCCGCGCTGTAGACGTCGAAGTGGTTCACATCTCCGGCCGTGCCTTCACCGAAGACCGAAATAAGGTTCGGCCCCAGTTTCGCCCGCAGACGGCGCTGCATCACTGCCGGGAAATCGGCGCTTAACTGGCCGTCTTTGAAAAACGTCGCGACGTGCATGGCAAAAACCGTCAACGAATACAGAGGTTTGCCATCGCCCGCGTCGCGCAGAAGAAGAATCGGTAGTTCGGTATCAACTGGACCCGCGGGTCGAATGATGTCCGGATTTTTCTTCCCGGGGTTGAAGCGCACCGTGCCGTCCTTCATGTGGTAGCGGCGGTTGAAGGCGAGGTCGGGCTGGTAAGCGATTCCTGCTTCGAGACGTACCGGTTTGCGCGCGGCCCAGGCGTTCTGGATCGCCTGCACCCACCGTTCGGCGAGGAATGCCTGGTAGTCGATCGGCGCGGTGTCATCGCGGCCTTTCTGTTCGAGGCTGCGGCGATGCCAGATTTCCCACAGCACGCCATGATATTCCGGCGCGCCATGGGTGTGAGTTGCCAGAATGGCGATGTGCGCGATGGGAATGCCAGTAGCTTCGCTCGCTGCCGAACGGGCTCGGTCAGCGACTCGGCGGCTGATACCGGTGAGGTCGCAGAATACGAACGCGGCGCGTTGTTCGCCTTGTTCGAAAACCAACGCCTTGGCGTAGAGCGGGTCATGAATTCCGGTGGAGATAACCTCGTCATAACCGCCTGCCTTCCGCCAGCCGACGGGCGGGGTGATATCCACAATCGCCGCGCCGGCCTTGAAGTCGTCGGCAGCCGCAGGGGCAGCGAGCAGGCACACCAGGAGAACAGCGCGATTGACCAGTTCTGCAATCATCGTATAACGGAACGGAGATGCCCGCTTGATAGCAAGCCCAAGTTCGACAAAAATCTCTCTGGGCAAGTCATCGCAGCGGGCACGCAGGCGTTGACCGCTCTCGTCCTTCACTGCTAGGGTCGCGGCATGTTCCAAAAGATTTGCTTCCCAGCCGTCGCGACTCGTCGCGGGTTTCTTTCCATTCTAACCTTGATCACCTGGGTGCTTTCGGTGGTTTGCCAGCCAGGCATCTACGCCGCGGAAGCGCAGGCCAGGAAAGCGTTGCGAGTTCTGCTGATCACCGGCGGGTGCTGTCACAACTACGCGTTCCAAACGCAGTCGTTGAAAGCTGCCGTGGCGAAGCTCGCGCCCGCGGAATGGACCATTGTCGATGAAGGTGGCACCGGCACTCAAGCGATGATTCCTCTCTACGATGACCCAAACTGGGCGAGGGGTTACGACGTGGTGGTGCATAACGAGTGCTTTGCCGACACCAAGTCGCCGGAATACATCCGAAAGATCACGAGCGCGCATTACGCAGGCGTGCCGGCCGTGGTGATCCATTGCGCCATGCACACGTATCGCGCGACGGACATCGACGACTGGCGGGAATTTCTCGGTGTCACCAGCCGGCGTCACGACCACCAGAGCCGTTACCCGGTCAAGAAGGTGAATCCGACGCATCCCATTTTGAAAGGGATGCCGGACAATTGGGTGACATCGATGGACGAACTTTACGTGATCGAGAAGCTCTGGCCGAATGCCAAGGCGTTGGCGACCTCAGTCAGCGAACAGGACGGCAAAACGTATCCCATGGCCTGGATCAACCAATACGGCAAGGCGCGCGTTTTTGGCACGACCTACGGCCACTCGGACGACACATTCCGTGATCCGGTGTTCCTCGGTCTCGTCTCT
>JBDTOW010000429.1:0-4803 GCA_039933075.1 Verrucomicrobiota bacterium
ATCTATGGTACAAAAATGCTTTCATCCCAGCATCGAAGGCGCTCAACACGGCGCAAAAAATCTGGCCGATTTTCTGGACTACGCGAAGCGTTCGGGGGCGACCGGCGCGCAGCCCTCCAACTACATGCTTCAAGCCTCGAAGGGATTTAGGAGCGCGAAAGAGATCAAGGAGGCTTTCGAGCAGCGCGGCATGACGCTGGACGGCGTCTCGTGTCACTGTCCCGTCTGGGTGCACACCACCGCGTGGACCGAAAGCCCAACGATTCGCCCGTTTATTCCGGCCGAAGTGGCCAAGAAGTCTCCGGCTGAAATCGAAAAATGGGCGGAGAACTATCTTTTCAAGCTGATGGATTTGTGCGCGGAACTCGGGATCAAAATCCTGCCGATGTTTTGGGGTGTCGCGTTCGGCTGGGAATTAGCGAGCGGCTATCCGTGGGGATTCTGGGCCAGCGGAGGTTATGATTTGATTAAAGAAGGCCAGGAGCGCTTCGTCAAAAAAACGGCGAAGTTGCGTAAGCACGCGAATTCGCGGGGAATTTTTCTGGCTCACGAAATTCACCCTGGCACGGCGGCCATGTGCGCCGACGATTTCAACATGCTTGTGAAGATTTGCGATGGTGACAAATGCCTCGCAGTGAACGCGGATCCCTCTCACTGCTGGGAGGGCGAATCCTGGGAGATCCGTTTCCTGAAGGTCAGGGCTCGGGTTTATGCGTGCCACGTGAAAAATTTCGTGATTCGTCCCGGCCTGCCTGTGCGGATGATGGAACCGAGTTGGCAGAGGCGCGCAATGCAATTTGTGGACATTCCGTCGGGCGACCTGAACATGAGTCGATACGTGGAATTATTGATGCACATCGGATATCCGCAGCGTTACTGCGATGTGATGCGCACGAAGACCGCGCCGCTGATCGTCGAAGCAGAGAGCGCCTATCGCGATCTCGATGCCACGAGCACGAACGGCGTCCAGTATGTGCGTGACCACCTCTGTTTTCCAATCGCTGCCGGCTCCTTCGAAGAGGGAATGGGAGCTTAGCCGCTGTCAGGCTATTCGCAGCCATACGGTTTTCAAATAGGCCGGCTCGGAATGGGTAATCGGGAAATCCGGCGGTTGCGGCACGTAGTGCTGTTGAAGAACCTTACGATGGCCCGAGTGAATCGCCGCGGCGATCGTCGCAAGAAATTTCTCCGGGTTTATCTTCGCCGAATTTGTCGACGCGAATAAAACTCCATTCGATTTCAGCAATGGAAGCGCCAATCCAATCAGTTCTCCATAATCCGACTCGACGCGAAACACGCCATGCGCCTTCGATGTCGAAAAAGTCGGCGGATCCAAAATGATCGCGTCGAATCGCCGCGTTTTTCGCGCAAAACGGCGCAGCCAATCGAACACGTCACCATAAATGAAGTCATGCTTGCCGGGATCCAGATCGTTCAAAGAAAAATTCCGTTCGCCCCATTCCAGGTACTTTCGTGATAGATCCAAACTCGTGACGCGAGCACCGGCTTTGGCGGCGCAGACTGAATAGCTGCAAGTGTAGGCAAACGTGTTCAGTATTTCCTTGCCCCGCGCTCCATCAGGAAACAAAGGAAAATCCGCCGCCACGTAATTCACAAGAAAACGCCGCCGATTGTCCCGCTGATCAAGGAACAAGCCGGTTGAGTAACCTTCCTGGAAACTCAATTCGAATTTGAGGCCATTCTCGCGGACCAGGAATTTGTCTGGCGCGATCTCCCCGAGGATCCATTGCGGTGACGCCTGAACGACATTGGTTTCACGAACGCTCCGGCTGATGGTTTTATGATATACCCCGGCCGCTGAAAATTGCTTCATCCATTTTGCCAGAAGCGTGCGCTGAACGGAATCGGGAAACCGCTCGCTTTGGGACAGCAGGAAATCACCGAACCGGTCAACATGCCACCTCGCGCAGCCATCCGCTGCACTGTGGACAAGCCGCTGAGCGTTGGTGACATTCGGATCAAACAACGCGGCGCGCAACACGAGTCGTGGGTCGGCCTCAAAGTCGGCCAGGCCGCAAATCTTCACTTCACCATGGGTCACCGGATGTTCGAAAGTCAACTGTTCGGCGTGCAAGCAAACGCGCGCGGCTGGGGTGCCCCCATAGAGCGTGTCACCCAAAATTGCAAATCCTTCCGCCGCGGCGTGGACTCGGATCTGGTGTGTGCGACCGGTCACCGGCTCAGCTTCCACCAGCGTCTTACCGTCGGCGACTGTCACGACTCGGAAACGGGTTTCCGCCCGCACCCGACCGGCGTGCAACGGTCGACTCAAATACCTGTCGCCCGCCCGGACCAGCGCCGAGATTACCGTAAACCGTGAACGTCTAACAATCCGATCCGTTACCAGCAGGTATTTCTTTCGTACGCCGTGGCGAGTGAACTGTTGAGTGAGCGACTGATTTGCCACCGTGGTCTTGCCGAAAACCAGTACTCCGGAGGTTTCCTTGTCCAGGCGGTGAAGGATGGCGAGTCGATTCCACCGCGGTTCGCGATGTTTTAACCAGTCGTAGAGTCCCTCTCCCGCGTAAGGATTCGGAGAATGGGTGTTCATCCCCGGCGGCTTATTGACGACCAACAAATGTTCGTCCTCAAAACAAATCAGATTCGACAGATTCACCATTGCAACAACAAGGGTGCGGAAAGGCTCGGCACGTGGCCAGAGTTTTGATTTGCGAATTGATTATTATTAGCCTGCCAATCGCGATGCGACCGGTCGTTGGAGTCTATTAACGATCGTTTCTGGATTTTTCGCCGGATTTCATTTCGACTCGACTGCATGCAGAGGTCGGTTTACACTTCTAGGCGGTTTAATGGGTTGTAAGGGTCCTCTGGCGCATAGGCGGTTTGGTCCGCTTCCATCAAATCGCGTTAGTATCCACCGCACGAAAAGATGCAAAGACGTGTTATTTATTGGCTAAGTTTTTGGGCCACCTTGGTTTTGGCAGTATTGCCGGCGTGGGCCATCGATGATATCGGGCCGACCAATCGCGTCTGGTTGCAGGGTGTCGTCGAATTGGTAACCTCGGGCGGATTCAAGAACGAAGGCCTCCTGCTGCTGGAAACGATCGACGACGCTTACAACATCAACCTGCTGATCGCGACGGGAGCCGTCACCAACACAACGACCGGCTTGGTTCAGATCAATCCCGGTGCCGGCGGCAATCGAGGGATTTCCGCAAACTGGTTCAATGACGGCACGATCAATGTCAACTATCGGGCCGTCTTGAGCCGGACCAACGGATTTTTCTACCAGCGTGGCAATTTCAATATCGCCAGTAACTCAATCGTCTACGTCTACAGCACCAATGGTGTGTTCAATCAGGATAGCGGCAAGTTCGAGATCGAGGGAGAAGTGGAATTCAAATGGGTGACTTTCAACTACAACGGGGGGACGATCGGTGGCTCACCCACGTTAATTAACTCATCACTTTTGATTGGCCAAACGGCTACGAATCCCGCCGCGTTTGTCTTCAACGGACCGGAATGCCAGTTGTTGGGCAATAATCCCACGAATTGCATCCTCGAAGTGCAGGGTTCCGATTTGGAGGGCGCCGTTGTGCTGAACCACGCAGGAGGATTCAGGAACGACGGAACTCTCTTTCTTGATTCAACCAATACTCCGGCGGACGCTACTCTAATCGTGGGCCACGGAGGCATTGCCAATTCCTCGTCTGGCATCATCAATATCGAATACGGCGCAGGCGGACAGCGTGAGATTGACGCGGACCTAATCAACCTTGGGAGAATTAGTGTCAACAACGTGCTTACGATCAACTCTCCCAGTGGAGGTATCACCAATGCAGGAAAGCTAAAGATCTCTGCCGATCAACTCCTGATGGTCAAGAGCAACTATGTACAGGCGCCGAGCGGTTCACTCGAAATCGAGTTAGTCGCATCGGAACCCGGATTCGAACACGAGGCTTTGAATGTTGCCGGGCCAGCCCGAATCGACGGCTTGCTTGAGATCACTCTTCCAGCAGGCTTCACGCCGCCGCTCAATGTCACCTTTGTGCTGTTGCGTTGTGAAAAACGGGTTGGTTTTTTTAAGGACGTTGTAGTGCCTTCCCTGCCCAATCAACAGACCTGGAAAATCGATTATCATGACCAGGATGTTACGTTGACGGTCCGGCAAACGGTGGAAATACCCTCTCTGAAAGAATTCCGGCTTTTGTCGGGAGATAATTTTTATCTGGTCTTCAGTGGCACGGTAGGAGGTGGGTATATTCTTCAACGCTCCGCAGATTTGATCCAGTGGTCGAATGTTCGAACAAACCAGCCGTTCAGCGGGGTCCTCGAATATGTGGAATCGAATATCAAACAGATTGCGCACCGGTTTTATCGGGTGATCACGGCTCCGTAGTTAGCAGTCGCGCGCAAGTCCGGGTTGTTCAGGGCTTCGTTCCCGGGAGCAGGCAAGGAGCTACCAAAAATTCCATGCGCCTTTCCAAACCACATAGACCCCGAGCAGAAGATTTGTAAGCGCGTGCGCTGTCATAGCGTCGCCCAAACGTTTCTTCCAACATACCAGACCCTGATAGGCAAATCCGCAAAGTATTCCCGCGAGCCATTCGTAATGAGCGAATCCAAAAACCGCCGAAGTAACCAGGAATGGGTTCCAGGCGAAACTACCCAGCGGAACACTTCGGAAATTGGGATTAACAACCCAGCGGTAAACGAATGAGCGATAAAAAACCTCTTCTAATGGGGGCACGACAAGCGTGGAGCCAACGAGGCGCGCCCCGATAAACAGCATGGCCAATGTCGAATGTTCGCCGAACCGCG
>JBDTOW010000430.1:0-4800 GCA_039933075.1 Verrucomicrobiota bacterium
TGGCCTCACTGTTCAGCCGTTTGAAGACGCGGCTCGGGCTATCGTGAACGGGGATTCCGTGGCGTTGGGTGAGGCGTTGTTTAATATCGCGCTGCCCGCCATTCTCCCCGTGGCTGCGTCCAAGTTCAACAGCGTTGTCTCTGGCCTGAAAGCCCGCGTGGCCGAGGGTGTAGGCACCTTGAAGCAGGGCATGCGTGCGGCGGGCGACGTCGCCAAAACTGGATTTGAAAACCTCATTGGGAAAGCCCCGGCCCGTCCAGGACTGGGACCAGAACCAAAAGCGCCGCGACCTGCGCCCGTCGAACCACCCGCTTCGAGCGGATCTGTCGCCGCCGCGAGCGAGACTCCACGTCCACAATATGGAACCAAGGTAAACGTGGAAAATCTCACCAAAGCGGAGCGCTACGAGCGCTTTAAAAAGGTGATGGATGAAGCTGCGAAAAGGGATGCCTTGTTGGATCGACCGTGGGATCCGGATATCGATCCGGCGCGAGCCAAAGAGTTGCGGATAAAGGAAGATGCTTCTCTGATCGAAGGGCAGTTCGACGAACTAGGGGCACAATCGAGCGACAAGTATCGAGCCAAATTAGAACTGGGGACGCCTGAAATCCTGGGTGAACGATCATATCCGAAGGTAAGTGCATTTAGCGTTGGCCAGGACGTGCTCCGCACCATGGAGAATTGGAAGGAAATGAGCCTTCAGCCTGGTTGGGATGGAGTGAACCCAGTGACAGGATTTACTTTTGAGTCTCAACTCAGGCTCTCCGAGAAAATGTCTGGCACGAGTGGTCCTAAACCCAAGTGGGCCTCGGGCGTAGCCGATTTCTCGGGTGTCAAAGGTGTGAATCGCGTGCTCGTGGATTCCGAGAGAGGCGGGCGCTTGATCTATGAGAGAGATGGACGGCCGGTTGTTTCCGACCCGGCCCGGGAGATGCTTTTCGTCATGGACACTTCCGGGCGCAAGTATGTAATCCAAATGCCTAAGGGAGCACGCAGCTCACCCGGTTATGCTGACTTTATCGCCCATTCGTCGCTGCTTGGAGTCGAGGCCAAAGTTCTGTTTGCGGGCACAATTGACACATTAAGCGGAGCGAGTGCCGGCATCGTCGAAGCAATCACTCCAATGAGTGGCCATTTTTCGAGTGGATTGGCGAAAGCGGCCGAAGCTTTCCTCGGGAAGGCACCCGATCCCGGATTTTCCATGAACCTCGCCTTTTCAATCATGAAAAAGCAGGGCGCGGAGCTTTCCAATGCTACCATACGATTGTTTGATTCGGCGTTGCCAGAAAATCCGAAGTATGTAGCTAAGTTAGGAGGAAAGGCGGGCTATGGGGCGCCTGGCCCAGGCCAAGCCTGGACCCCAGTGGATCTTCCTGAGCTCGGTTTGCCGGCAAAGCCAGTGACTCCGAGTTCCGCCAACTTCAACGAAGCGGTAAATCCGGCGATGCAACGTGCCCCGGCGTCCGAATTTTCTGTCAAGAAGACCGAGGGATTGAACAGTTGGCTGAATGCGATGCCCGGTGAGCTCCCGCGACCCTCAGTTCTCCCCCCGAGTGGTTCGCCGTTGAATGCCGCTCCTGCCAATACCAGCGGTGTGCCTTCCGGTGTTGGAGCGTCACCGACTTCCGTGACTGCAACGGCATCGCCCCAGTCGGCGATAAACGATTTGCTTACTCCCGTCAGCTTGTCGGAAACTGTGGGCGCCGCGCGCCAACTCTGGGAACGGGTGCTCGGCCGGCCCGTGCAACTCTCCATCACGATCGTGCCCACGACGCTGCCCGCCGGTGAACTTGGATATGCGGTGATTGATGAGTTCGGCCCTGACGGATTGCCCACTGCCGGTCGTCTTCTCATCGACACCACGGGCAACGGGCGCGGATGGTTCATCGATTCCACTCCGCTGCAGAACGATGAATTTATTTCGACGTCCGTCGCGGCGTTGACCGCCGCGCCGGGCACCAAAGCCGCCGGGCGTTACGATTTGCTCACGCTGGTAACGCACGAGATGGGCCATCTGCTGGGTTTTACGCAAAATTTCAGCGGGTTCGCGGCGCTCGTTGAGCAAGGGTTGGGCAGCGCGTCCTTCCTCGTCGGGGACGGACTCCATGAATTGCTGACGGCGGATGGCGATCATCTCTCGCCGACAATGCGGCCGGGAGCGTTGATGACACCGTATCTCGCGGCGGGAGTCAGACGGCAGCCGTCCGAGCTTGAAGGCCGGATGCTGCGTGAGGCGTGGGACGCGGCCGAAGCAGATCGGAATGCTGGCGGCAAACCGTCCTTCCAACTGGCGCCGGGCGTGTTCGGGTTCAGCGTGTTGAGCGAGGTGGCGAGGGCCGGGCTGGACAATCCGAATGCCACGCTGGTGAACGGCGGCTTCACCGTGTCGGGCGCGGCGGCGGGTTGGACGTTGATTGGCGGCGCTTCAATCAGCGGCGGACAAGGCGTGCTCACGCGCGGCAGCGGCATGTTGTCCGAACTGGTGCAGACGTTCACGGTGCCAGATCGGGGACAGACGCTGCAATTTACCGTGACCGGATATCAATTGGCCGGCGGCGGCGTGTTGCCGCCCGACGCTTTTGAAGTTGGACTCTTCGACACGAGCGCGGGCGGATCGTTATTGTCGCCAGGGACACTTTCCGGGACCGACAGCATCATAAATCTGCAAGGCGGCGGGGCCTTAACGCTCGGCCCGGGCGTGCAACTCGTGAGCGGTTCGGTGGGAACCGGAGGCGCCCTGGTGTTTAGCGTGGATCTTTCCGGCGTCACTGCGGGCACCGTTGCCACGTTGACGTTTGACCTTGTGGGCATCGGCAACCGCGACAGCCAGGTGGCGGTGGACGACGTGACGCTCGTGACTTCGCCCGACGCCGGGTTGCCTGTCGTGACGAATGAATCGTACACGACGACGCGCAATCTCCCGCTCGATATTCCGGCGGAGCGCGGCGTGTTGGCAAACGATAGCGATCCGTTCAATCGGACGTTGGCGGCCATCCTCGTTCAAGCGCCGAACAACGGCACGCTTGACCTGAATCCAGACGGCTCTTTCCGCTACGTGCCTAACCAGGATTTTGTTGGCCAGGACCAATTCATCTACCGCGCCCGTACCGGCAGCGTCGTCTCCGACCTGGGCACCGTGACCATTTCGGTTACCGCCCTCGAACAACGTCCGCCGCAGTTCGTGAAAGGAGCGGATCAAACCGTCGCGGAAAATGCCGGCGCCCAACGCATTGTCGGTTGGGCCACCAACATCGCTGCTGGCTTGCCCACTCCCGCGGCCAACGCCACGCTCAACTTTGTTTTGTCGGTGGACCGGCCCGAACTATTTGCCGCGCTGCCCGGCGTGAGCGCAGACGGCGGCTTGACTTTCGAAGCGAAACCTTTCATCAGCGGCGTCGCCAAAGTCACCGTCCAACTCCATGACAACGGTGGAACTAAAGATGGCCGGGTGGACACATCTGACTCGCAGGTCTTCACGATCACGATTCTGCCGGTGAATCAGCCGCCAGCGTTCACCAAAGGGCCTGATCTCACCGTCGGCTCGAACGCCGGCGCGCAGACGATTGATAATTGGGCGACTGGTATCACGCTTGGGCCGGCGAATGAAAACGATCAAACGGCCAACTTCATCGCCACGGCGGATCGTCCGGAATTGTTCGCGGTCGCGCCCGAAATCAGTCCGGACGGCACCTTGACCTTTACCCCGAGCGTCGGGGTGGTGGGCAGCGCGATCGTGACGGTTGTTTTGCGCGATGACGGCAGCACCGAAAACGGAGGGAACGATACGAGCCAACCGCAGACCTTCGCGATCACGATCGTGAGTGTTTCGGCCAACCAGCCTCCAACTTTCACCAAAGGGCCTGATGTGACCGTATCGCCGAACGCTGGCCAGCAGACGATCGAGAAATGGGCGAGCGACATCACTCCGGGTCCCGCGAATGAAGCTGCGCAAACACTCGGCTTCATCGTGACGGTGGATAGTCCTGAACTGTTCGCAGTCGCCCCGCAAATCACGCCAACTGGCACATTGACCTTTGTCCCGAACGACGGGGTATCTGGTCGCGCGATCATAACCGTCGTACTGCGCGACAACGGCGGCACGGACAACGGTGGCCGTGACACGAGCGAAGCGCAGAGTTTCGCCATCACAATCACGGTCGCAAATCCTTCGGCCAACCAGCCTCCCACGTTCACCAAAGGGCCTGATGTGTCGATCCCCTTCAGTGCGGGAGGGCAGACAATCGAGAATTGGGCAACGGGTATTGCGCCCGGCCCGGCAAGCGAAAGCGGCCAGACGGTCAATTTCGTCGTGACGGTGGATCATCCGGAACTGTTCACGGTCGCTCCGCAAATCACGCCGACTGGCACACTGACCTTCGCCGCGAAGGACGGAGTATTTGGTCATGCGGTCATGACGATCGTCCTGCGCGACAACGGCGGCACGGCCAATGGTGGCCATGACACCAGCGAAGCGCAGAGTTTCGCGATCGTCATTGCGAGTCCTTCGGCCAACCAGCCGCCGAGTTTCACCAAAGGACCTGATGTGTCGGTCCCGTCGAATGCGGGAGCGCAGACGATCGAAAGTTGGGCGACGGATATCACGCCCGGTCCGGCCAATGAAGGCGGACAAACGGTCAGTTTCGTCCTCACCGTAGATCATCCCGAACTGTTCACGGTCGCTCCGCAAATTGCGCCGAATGGCGTGCTAACATTCACGCCGAACGCCGGTGGGTTTGGACTTACGGTCGTGACCGTGGTCGCTCGTGACAACGGCGGCACAGACAATGGCGGTCAAGACAC
>JBDTOW010000431.1:0-4799 GCA_039933075.1 Verrucomicrobiota bacterium
AACGTGAGACCTCAATGCTGCCGGGAGGCGATTGATCACTGATTCCAGTGAAATCGGGATTGAATCAGATGCCGAAGAGGGGACATCCGCTAGAGACGACTGAGGGATCGGCAGCCCAGCCGGGGCCGCGGGCGTCGGAGCAGGATTGATTTTCTGGACGGCGGGCGGAGGAGAGAGTAATGGACCGCGTTCCGGGCGCGCGACTTTTGAGAATAGTTTCTTAAGCTTGGGAAACATTCGATGCTTGAGATTACTGCCGTTCTTAATTACCCGAACTCGACCCAGAAACTTATCGTCTCGAAGTTTCAAAAACTTTAGAGGTTGCCTACAGTCTTTTTGTTTTGTTGGCGATAGCTCAAAGTGAATTGTTCGATTGGAATTAGTTTAGTCACCACATTACACTATGGCAGCCTGCCACAAAATCCTCTTGCTGGATGACGACGAGGATTTGTTGGACCTTTACCGCGAAATTCTCTCGCGTTTGCCCAGTAAACCACAAATATATACGGCTCAGTCCGGAGCCAGGGCGATCGCATTACTGGAGTCGGAGTCATTCACCCTTCTGGTTTCTGATCTAAACATGCCGAAGATGGACGGCTTGCAAGTTCTTGCCATCGTGCGGCGCAAATTTCCACAGTTACGGACCGCGGTTTTGACTGCGGTTCCTGACGAACAGTTTCGCGCCCGGGCTTACGCCATCGGTGTTGATATTTATTTTGAAAAGCCCGGCACGAATCAGGAGATCAAACTGTTTTTGGATTGCATCGAGTCTTTGCTTGATCAGGAAGTCCACGGCGCATTTCGGGGTGTTCAAAGCAAGAGTCTCGTAGACATCATCCAGCTCGAATGCCTTTCCCAGAGTTCTTCCGCACTCAAGATCACCAATGGCGTCCAGGAAGGGAAAATCTGGTTTCAAAATGGAGAAGTCACTGACGCAACGACGCGCGATCTGATCGGTGAGCTCGCTTTTCAGAAAATCCTCTCATGGAAGACCGGGAATTTCGAGATCCTGGCGTCCGATTCGGAGCGACCGCGAACAATCTTCAAGTCCTATCAAGGTCTCTTGCTGGAGTCCGCTCAAGCGTTCGACGAAGCGCAAGCCCAGGCAGACGCAGCGGTGTCAAACTCCGATTCGAGCCTGGCAGAGGTCGCCGAACGTTCAGTCGTCGCGTCGATTTCCCGTTTCCATGGTGTGGAGTTTGTCCTCCTTCAGAGTTCCGAAGATGCAAAGCAGACGGCATCCTGGAGCGTCGAAAACCCCGAGCAACTTGGGGAGTGGACCAAGTCGACATTGCAAGCTTTCCGCGAGTTAGGCGACATTCTTCATGCGGGACACGTTGGCCAAATCGAAGGATTGGGACTCCAACGTCATGTTGCCATCGCCTCGCAAGCTAATAAGGAACTCTGCATCGGTTTTCAACGTTCGCTGTCTGTAGAGCAGATTCGATCGAGCATGAAAACCATTCTTGCTGAATACGTATGCTGAGCATGTTCTCCTCAAAAAAAGGACGCCCGTCTCTCGTACGTCTATCCACCGGATGCTTTACGGTCGATCGCAATGGGCAACTCGTAGCATCCACACTGCCTCAGGCCTTTCCGCTGCTGCACATCCAGGAGATCGCGCAAAGAGTCCTCAAGACCTTCCATGCAATGCAGGAAGCAAATCAACCGTTAACTGAAATCATCGTCAATTACTCGGCCTTGATTTTAACAGCACGAGAATTACGAGGCGGAGCGATCGTTTATCTTTCGACTCGTTCGCTTGCGCATACCGTACCCTAACCTCTTGATCTTATGCGCAACAAAAAAATCGATGCTCTAATCCATCAAATGGAGAACTACTCGGAGTGCTGGAAGCAGTTCAGCCGCTACTTGAACGCGGCACGGAGCAAGCACTTCGATCAAAACGATGAAACGCAGTTTCTCGAGCTCAAGAGTTTGATTACACAGGAATTGGAGTTAATTCTCGCGGCCATTGAATGCAGCTCTCCCAAGAAAGCGGAGGTTCACTCGCTTCTCGGCAGTGCTCCTTCCATTCGTTATTTAAGCGAACTAAGCGAAGGAGCCTTGCGCGGCCTGGAAAACCAGTGGCATAAAATTTACATCGCCTGGCAGTGCAATCTCGGCCAACTGAAGGTGCAACAACGGCAATTGCAATCCCAGTCGATCCTATCTTCGCTGCTGTTCCGCAAGAAATCTGCGTAATACGTGTCTGGTTTATTGCTGACCGGCTTTCTTGGTGTACAACTCGATCGCCGATTTGATATTCGCCGCTCGGGCGGCGTCCATGACCTTGATGACTTGTTCAAGTGGCGCTTTGGCGTCGGCACGAATCGACATCGATACCTTGGGATTCCGCGCGGCGCTGGACGCCAGCTCTTGTTGCAGTCTCTCGAGCGTGACCGACCGCGCGCCGAGATAAAAGTAAGGTTCCTGATGGGCAATAGTCACCACCAGTGGAGCGTCTGACGCTCCCTCCTTGGCCTGTTTCGACTCCGGCAGAGCGAGTTTCAACGACGGTTGCTGTTTGAAAGTGGTGGTTACCATCAAGAATATCAGCAGGACAATCAGGATATCGATAAGAGATATGATGATGATCGGAGGAGGTTGACGGCGTTTGCGCGCGACGAATCGCATGAGCTAAAACGTTCCCTTACCGCGATATTGCCGGCGCAGAAACTCATCGCAAAGTGTCTCCATTTCGATCCCGAGAATTTCGACCTTTTTCGTGTAATAGCTCCAAGCTATCAGGGAAGGAATGGCGATCAGCAAACCCATCAAAGTTGTATTCAGGGCAATCGCGATCCCTTTCGCCATCGCGGCATTATCGCTCATTCCAACGGTGCCCAGTTCTTTAAACAGAGTAATCAGGCCGTAAATTGTGCCCACCAATCCGAGCAACGGCGCGATACCAACGACGATTTCGAGCACTACCAGACCGCGTTCGAGTTGGACGATTTCGTGTCGCGCATGGGTTTGAATCGCGCCTTCATTTTCACCCTTCGGCCAGTTGAGGTGTTCCGCGGCTACCAGGAGCAGGCGACTCAAGGCGGACGGTTTTAGCAGACAAATCTGTTTGAGGATAGAAACATCCTGACCGGCTTCGAAATCCTCGATCGCCTTTTCGACACTAAGCGGCACAACCTTGCTCCAACGAAGCGCCCAACCACGTTCCACAATGAAAGTCAAACCGACGATGGACGTCAGCAACAGCAAATACATGAAGGGGCCGCCCGCCCTGAAAAATTCAACCATAGATGAGGTCTTTAGGTGGAGATTAAGCCAACGACAAGTCTTTTGTTCTATTGTTGCCTGCAGTTTTCTTAAAGAAGCCCGGCCTTAGTAATAAAAAGTGAAACGCACTTCCCGAAAATTGCCGCCGACCAAACGGCGCATATCATCAGGCCAGCGAGCGTATGGGCTCGGATCCATGACAGCTCTTTGACAAAGCAGGGTGAGCAAGTCGCTCACGTCACTCTCAGCGGTTTTCATATTGCTGATTTTGCCATCATGATTCAGCCGAAACTCCAAGACAGCTTTGCCCGTGCCGTCGCTCGCGTACTTGCGCTCGTCCAGCAAATCATACCAACGTTGCTGAACTGCGGCGATGATGGCTGCGTCATAGGCCCCGAACGCCGTGCCTTTCACATCCAGCGAAACGCTGCCCGATCTTTTCACGCTGCCTTCTTGCTTCATTTTGGGGGCGACGACGATGCCGTTTTGCTGCCGTGCGGCAGCCAGCGTTCGAGGCCGTGGCGGCGGAGATGCGCGAAGCTCGGAGTGTCCGGGATTGTCCTGGCTGGGACCTGAGTTCAATTGGGGCTTTGCCAGGGACAGGTCACCCTCGGGCTGACCGCCCTTTCGTTTGAGGGTCGTTTCATCGGCCTTTGATTCAGATTGCTTCTCTTGAGGCGGCTGTGCGGGCGGTACAGGTATCGGCTGAGGCCTCAAGGTGTCGAAGGACTTGGGAATCTTAATTTGTTGACCGTCAATGCGAGGAACGTTGGCATCAGTCTTCGGGTCGGGATTGGCTGCTCTGGAACTCAATGATGAATAATACTTCGTTTCCTGGGGCGGCTCCAAAACGGCCTGTGCGGGATCGACATCCACAAAAAGAAGTGGAACTTCAGGCCGGGTATCTGGCGCACTCTTCGTCGTCTCCTTGGGTAAAGTAACCAGTGGTTGAAGCAGAGCCTCCTTGAGCCACGTGATCAAGGGATTCTTGTTCAGCCATCGGAAGCGTTGATTCATCTCCAGGCTTCCAAACAACGCCAGGTGGAATGCGATCGAAATCGCGAACGCTTTGGCCACCCGGCTGGAGCGATTTCGTCGTAAGTCCAAAGAAGTCCGCTTCATCGATTCGCCGAATGCCACAGGGCGGGAACTCGAACGACTGGAAGTTCGGCCCAGGCGAGTCCCTGGACTGAATTGAGGAGCGCTGAGATTCTTCAATGCCATGTCGCGAGCGATTCGTTTGGGACCACAGAACGACAAAGCTTGTGCCGAAATCCGTCTCGGCGACCACCGGATACCTTGGCAAACTCAGCCTCTCCAATCGTTCCCTTGAGAGAAGACAACAAGCCCTGTCTAACGTTCGATATTTCTACGACGGCTCTAGCCCAGAATCCGACGGCCTTCGTCCAGAAAGATACCTCTGAAATTCATTTCCAACGCCTGCGGGTTGGTCGCCTTGGATAGAGCTTCTTTCTCGGAAATCTTACGTTCCTTCACCAGGTTAAAAAGCGCCTGATTGAAGTTCTGCATTCCGTCATCCGTTCCCATTTCAATCGCGGCCGACA
>JBDTOW010000432.1:0-4797 GCA_039933075.1 Verrucomicrobiota bacterium
ACCTTAGAGCAGACCGGGCTCGAACGGCCGTCGTCTTGGCGGGGCCCTTCCGCTTTGCCGTTCAGAGCGGGGTGGTGGACAGGAGGGATGACTCGATGGGCTTTGCGGGGAGGGGTAAGGCTGGGACGGAAATGGGACGGGTGTTCATCACGACCCACCCGGCCTTGTCCTCGCGGATGTGAAGGCGGCGGTCAAGCGGGAGGTCGTGGAAGATTTGCGTTTGGCCCGTGGTTGGCCAGGTGATCTCCAGGGAACGGATTGCCACGGCACGTCCCAGGCCGATCTCTTGTTGCAGAGTGGAAGCGCCCGTGCTGCCGCCGCTGTTGACGGTGGCGAAGAGGGCGCGAAGGCCGGACTCGGATTCCACTTCGAGCTTGAGGCGCGCGCCGATGGCGGAGCGGTTAGAGCGTGTGCCTTCGAGTTTTAGTGTCAGCCAGTGGTTCGCGTTGGTGGGGGTGAGGTAGAGCGCGTTCTGGAAAACATCGCCGGAGAATTCCCCGCCAAGGACGACGTAGATGTCCTGGGTGCCGTTGTTGTCGATGTCACCCACGGCCACACCGTGGCCCTTTTGCAGGCGGCCAACACCGGCGGCGGTGGTGACATCCTGGAAGAGACGGCCGCCATCGTTGCGCAGCATCCGATTGGGTATGAGAGCGCGAAAATCATCCGCGCCAGTGGCGAGGTAAAGATCGGGCCAGCCGTCGTTGTCGAAATCACCGAAATTCCCGCCTTGGGCATAGAAGACGCGTTTGAGCTTCGCGTCGATGGTCACGTCGGAGAAGCCTTCACCGCGATTGTTGCGGAGCAGGCGCGGCACTTCGGCGATGTAGGGAAGGCCGAGGTAATCGGCGGCGACTTGTCCGGCGCAATTTGCGGCGCTGGCCGTCGAGTAGGCGGCGGCAAAAATGTCGAGCCAGCCATCCTGATCGTAATCCCAGAACCAGGAGACGGAGCCCCGCATGGGTTGAAGTTCCAGCGGCTTGCCGAAGCGGCAAATGTTCGATGAACCAGGAGCGAGGTTGGGAAAGAGAAGGGTCGAGCCGTAGCTTTGCGTGAGGAGCAGATCAGGGCGTCCGTCGTTGTCATAATCGCCGAAGACAGCGCCTTTGATGTAGCCCTTCACATCCAGCCCCGCTTGCGCGGCGATGTCGGTGAAAGTGCCATCGCGATTGTTGTGAAATAGCTTGCACGGAAATGCGGTGGCGGCGGCGTACGGGAGATAGTCGGGCGCCTGGTAGCCGGGGATGACGTTGGATTGCAGACCCACGAAGAGGTCGAGCCAGCCGTCATTGTCCACATCCGCCCACGCTCCGGCTTCCGTGGGGCCGTAGAAGAGCAATCCCGCCTCGCGAGTCGCGTCGGTGAAGGTGCCGTCGCCGTTGTTGCGGAGCAGGGAGGAGGGTTGTTCGCGCAGTTTGCCGAGCATGGAGCCGCCGCGCAGGACGAAGACGTCAACAAAGCCGTCATTGTTGTAATCGGCCTGAACGAGATTCATGCCACCGACAAGTCCCTCGAGGCCAGCCGCGCTGCCGCGGTCGGAGAAGGTGCCATCACCGTTGTTGTGGAAATAGCGGAGCTGATCGCGGTCCTTGGTCAGGCCGAAGGACGAGGCCATAAGGTCGATGTAACCGTCGTTGTCGAAATCCTCCATCACACAGCCGCCCGCGAGACCCGAATCCTCGATGTCCATCTTCGAAGCATAATCATAGAGGCGCGGGAACGGAGCCTCGGATTTGAAGACGTCCTGCGGGATGAGCCATTCGGGTGGCACTTTCGCGGGATGTTCGCCAAGCGTCATGTAGGCAATGTTAAGCAGCCAGCGGGTGGTGAGATCGCTCGGATTCACCTTGAGCATCTCCGTGAATTCCGCGATGGCGGCACGCGAGCCTTCCTGCCGGGTATGAACGCCCTGGCCGCGGATGGGAAGGAGACACGAGTCCACTCCGCTGCGGCAAAGGCAATTTTCTTGTTCGCCCACGCGGAGTTGGGAGACGGCCAGGTAACGGCGGATGACGGGCAGAAGCATGCGGTGATAGGAAAGGGGAGTGGCTTCCAAGGATGCCTTTACCTCGCCAAATTTCTTGGCAGCCTCGCGGCTTTCCCCCTTTAACAACATCTCGTAAGCAGCGCGCGCCTCTCCAATCATGACAGCACGGGGGCCCGCAGTGTTCTCCCCGTGGCTAAGGACGAAGCGCGAAAGGTGCATATCCGGCCGTTGCGCGATGAGGTCGTCGTCGAACCGCGCCCCGATGCGCTCGAGCGTGCGCACCATCTCGGCCGTGGAAGGCGCGACACGGCTGACTTGGGCGTTGGTGCCGAGAGCGGGAGCCGGTGTGTTTTCCCCCAGCGCGGAGAGCATCAGTTGAACGACTGCGATGGCGACGCCGAGAATTTGTTTCATATACCGCCGGCAAAGATTCGCGTTGCTCCTGTTTCGATTTCGTGGCGACCGGAACCGATTACACCGGGACCGGGCCGACGTGAAGCGGGCGCATCATCTCGTTGTCCTCGTGTTCGAGGATGTGGCAATGCCACACGTAGCGGCCCGGGATGTCCCAGAAAGTTTTTACGCGGGTGATCTCGTTAGGGTAGGCAATAATGACATCCTTCGTTCCAGTTTCCCAGGTCTCCGGGCCTCGAAGGGAACCATCGCTTGCCTGACGATTGACCACCTCGAACTGCGTTTGATGCAGGTGAATGGGGTGAGCGTCTTCCGTGAAGTTATGGATTTCCCAAATCTCCGTCGAGCCAACGGCAGGGTTTTCCGTGACGGCCTCTTCCCACATGACCGGTTCTCCCGAGGCATCCGGGTTCACCACGCCGAGCAGGCCAATCGTCGGGCCGAACGGCACAGCGGAGTGCTCAGAACACGCCTGAATGATCCGCCCGCGGGTCGGTAATCACCCGGACCGTGGCGGACTCGAGCTCGTTGAGTGAAACCTGGCGCGTCGCAATTTGAGGCCCGTAGGGCGTTCGGTTGGGTAGCACGAGATCCATGCAAGGTGTCGAAACATCCACATCCCGCGCCGACCGAACGCGGAACATCATCACCTGGCCGGTAGTCCGGGGATCGGCGGAGGCGAAATCCATTCCCGGGACGCCGCCACCGAATGGCTCGTCGGGCCCCACGTTCAACAGGAGAAGTTGAGTGTCTCTCCGAACCTGAGTGAAGTCTATAATCACGTCGACGCGCTCAGCCGGAGCGACCAGCAGTTGGGTAAGGCTAACCGGGGTGGGCAGGAAGCCGCCGTCGGCACCGATCTGACATATCGGCATATCGTTACTCATTTTCAGGATGAGGAAACGCGAGTTGCAGGCGTTGAGAATGCGAAAGCGGTAGCGGCGCTGCTCGACATTCAAGAATGGCCAAGTATGGCCGTTTACGACCATGCAGTTCCCGAAGAACTCCGCATTCCAGAGAGGCGGAACATCGCTCTGTCCGCCGCATGCCTGGTCAGGAATGAAGGAGATTCGCAACTGTTCCTCCCTGAGGCCTTCAAAAAAGGCGCGATTGTCCGGGTAGAAGAGCGAGCCGTCCTCATTAAATGAGCGATCCTGGATGACCAATGGGATTTCGTAATAAGCCTTGCCCGCTGGGTCCCCTGCGGCCGGAGCGGGACCAGGCAGGCGGCCGGTCACGGCATCCGCTGGCCCGCCGCGCAGCAAATAAAAGCCTGTGGCACCGCTGTAAACACTTGCCCGCGTCATACCGAGAGCGTGATCGTGGAACCACAACGTCGTGGCGCGCTGATCGTTGGTATATTGATACGTGGCCGTGCCGGGTTGCCACGTCACGCCATGCTGTTGCTGGAATTTGTTCTTAAAGTATTCGTACCAAGTGCCGTTGCGGGCGTAGCCGCCGGGGATGTTCGCCGCAGCGGGCAAAAACCACGCTTCGGGATAGCCATCGCTGTGATCCTGAACGTGGGCGCCATGCAGATGAGGCACCATGGGCACCGGGCCGGTGTAGCGAAGCTGCGAGGAACCGCGCCCGTCCCGTCCGTTCATGCCGCCGGGCGGATTCGCCCAATGCAGGGTCTGATCAACGGTCAGAAGATGCTTCCGGTAGCGACCTTGGTTGTCGATCAGCCCATTGATCCACTTCACCCGGACAGGACGATCCACCGTCGCTTCGATGGTGCTGGCGGGATAGCCGAAGGACGACGGCGTGTTCACCGCCCCATAACCCCAAACGGTCGTCGGCTCGATGCCCATCGACGGAGGGAGGATATTTTGGTTGAACTGACGCAGCGCGATCTCGTAATAGTCCACGAGCGCACCGTGTTCCATGATCTGGCCGGCCTTTGGCATCGCCGGGAGAATGTCCAATGCATTGATGTATTTAGGAATGGACGTGGGACGTAGCGATCCCCCAGGTATCGCGGCCACGGAACGGCGGAGGACGCCCGGTAGCGGCAGGAGAAGCCCGGCTCCCGCGACGGCGCTGGTCTTGAGAAAAGATCTACGGTTTTGCATAGTCGGTTTGGGTATAGATGTGGATCGGCCTTGGACTTCGGGTGTACCTCTCTCTTGGAACTGCCCCTACCGATACAAAAACCGACGGTTGCGCGCAAGACAAAAATTCAATTCTGCGGCGCGGGGGGCAAGAGGGGCGCGGGTTCGGTCTGGTTCGTCTGGTTCTGAATTGTCAGGATCCCATACTCGAAATGGGCTTCGCGTGAAATCCAACGCATCCCGGGTGTGTAAATAATGTGGAATGCCCGGCAGACAAATGCCGTCGCAATGAAAGAATTATTTGCGTCCGTCGCTTTTTCAGGCCTGGATTTTCCGCGCGAT
>JBDTOW010000433.1:0-4796 GCA_039933075.1 Verrucomicrobiota bacterium
ATTCGCCGACAGCGAATCTTCTCCCTCTCCCCGCGAGGAACGAGCGGGGAGAGGGTTGGGGAGAGGGGAATCTTCAACAAAACCGCTCCTCCTCTCCCCGGCCCTCTCCTCCATCCGATGGAAGAGAGGGAGAAGTCTCCGACTTCTCTGCCCCGTCTTTTCTCAATTCAACGGCATTGCCGTCAGGGGCTCCGCCTGCTGCATTACATGTGGGCGACGATGTTCTCCCCAAACTCGCTGCACTTGATTTGCGTCGCGCCGTCCATCGCGCGGGCGAAGTCGTAGGTGACTCGTTTGCTGGCAATCGCGCCGTTCAGCCCCTTGAAAATAAGGTCGGCGGCTTCCGTCCACCCAAGATGACGGAACATCATTTCGCCGCTGAGAACGACTGAGCCGGGATTGACCATGTCCTTGCCCGCGTACTTTGGCGCGGTGCCATGCGTGGCCTCGAAGATGGCGTGGCCGGTGATGTAATTAATGTTGCCGCCGGGGGCGATCCCGATGCCGCCCACTTGCGCGGCGAGGGCGTCGCTCAGATAGTCGCCGTTCAGATTCAGCGTCGCGATGACATCGAAATCCTCCGGCCGCGTCAGCACCTGCTGAAGCGCGATGTCGGCGATGGCGTCTTTGATGACGATGCCCGCGCCGGGTTTGCCTTCGGGAATTCTGCACCAAGGGCCGGCGTCTATTTCCACCGCGCCGAAGTATTCCTTAGCGACCTGATAACCCCAGTCCCGGAACGCGCCTTCGGTGAACTTCATGATGTTGCCCTTGTGGACGAGGGTGACGCTCTTGCGCTTGAACTTGATCGCGTACCCGATGGCGCTGTGGATCAGGCGCACGCAGCCGGAATAGCTCACGGGCTTGAAGCCGATGCCGACACGCACGTCGCTCGGAAAATCCTTCGCGCCGACCATGCGCCAGAATTCTTCGGCTTTTTCTTTCGTGCTGAAACGGATCTTGGCGAAAGCCTTGGGAAATTCTTTTGCAAGAAAATCCAAAATCTTCTGCGCTTCGGGTGAGCCGCCGGCGTATTCAATGCCCGCATAAATGTCCTCGGTATTCTCGCGAAAAATAACCATGTCCACTTTTTCCGGGTGCTTCACGGGGGACGGTACCCCATGGAAGTATTGGACCGGGCGCAAGCAAACGTAGAGATCGAGCATTTGCCGAAGCGCGACGTTCAGCGAGGTAATCCCGCCGCCAACCGGGGTGGTGAGCGGGCCTTTAATGCCAATCAAAAATTCCTTGAACGCTTCGACCGTGTCGTCGGGCAGCCAGTTATCAAACTTCGTTTTCGAAGTCTCACCCGCGAAAACTTCGAACCAGGCAACCGTCCGTTTGCCGCCGTAGGCCTTTTGCACGGCGGCATCGAACACCCGCTGGCTTGCGACCCAAATGTCCGGACCCGTTCCATCACCGCGAATAAACGGAATAATAGGGTTGTCGGGAACCTTTAGTTTCCCATCTGCGGTCGTGATTTTGCCACCAGCGGGCGGAGCGACATCTTTGTAAGGCATGGTCTTGAGTTGAAAAGATTAAGTTGAGTGTTGAGAGTTAAAGCCTGGCCCAAGGAAATCAAGAATAGAAAGTGAGACTTTGAGGAGCTGGATGGGAGTTCCCGCGCAATCGAATGATAGAGGTGGAGGCTACCGAAACGAAAAGGCGCCCTTCTCAAAGAGAAGGGCGCCTGTCGGGAGTGCAACAACTATTTGCTCAGACGCATGAAACGCGCAGCCAGATCGATTGGCACGGTTATTTGGAACTTTCCGGCGGTTACGGGAGTGCCGTCGCCGATTTTTGTCCAGGTTGCACCGGGGCCGAGCGCCGTAGTTCCTTCGAGCTGGAAGCCAGTAGCGTCGGACGGCCAGGTGACGACGACACTATTCGCGCCGCTGAACTGAATGCCGAGCGAAGGTGCCTCGATGGGCGGAGGTGTGGAATTCTCCGGCCCGGCAGCGAAGGACGCGGCAACCTGAGCCGCTGTCATCGACCCTTGGTACATACGGAACTCGTTATACTTTCCCGCAAAGTAAGGATCGGCAAACTGCGAGCGGCCAAGCCAGACATTCATGTCCGTGCCGTTTAGTGCAGAAAGCGGCAGAGCAGCAGTCGCAGTGGCGACCAGTGTGCCGTTCGTGTACAAGCGCGCTGCATTGCCGGTGGAGCTGTAGGTGATGACGATGTGCTCTTGCTCGCCAATAGGCATAGACCCGGGGTGATTGAGGATCGTGGTGTCACCGCCGTTGGGAAAGTTCGCGTCGAACCGCGGAAATCCATCTCCAGTCTTAGGCGTATAAAACAGAAAGTCGACGCCACCGTCGTTTACATCTTCGCCGCCTGTGCTGATGCCAAAGTCGAAAATTCGAGACCAGTCGGGTCCGCTGGAATAGGTTACCCAAATCTCGAACGTGGCATTATTCCCCAACTCCGTAATGATCCCGTTAGGCAGGTTCACATAGCTTCCGTCACTGCCGTCCAGCGTAAGATTTCCTCCACCAAACGCAGCTCCACCGAGCGTCTGCCCGTTTGCGCCACCGACCGAATCAGTGACCTGCGTGCCGGAGGTCTCGTTGAAACTGTAACGGTGCTTCAGCGTGACCGTGTCGCTCACAACGGTCAGCGTGGCGGCAGTGCTGGTAACCTTTACTGGCGTTCCGTTAACCGTGTTCGAAACTTCCACACTGAATGCTGCGCTGTTGTCCGCGGCGCTTACGCTGTCCAAGGTGTAGGTCGATGACGTCGCTCCCGTAATTGCCGTGCCATTCCGCAACCACTGGAATGTGACGGGTGACGAGCCTCTGGCGTCGACCTGGAATGTGACGGGTAGAGTTTCGGGAACCGTCTTGTTGACGGGTTGCGCCGCAATCGTTACGGCGACGTCGTGGTCGTTAAGCAGGTCAGGACCGGCAAGAAAGTTGCCCAATGCCTGTCCTGGGGTGAGAGCGACGTTATAGAACCGTGCCTCATCGAATTCGCCTTGAGTGTTTTGGTCCGGCGTCCAGTTCGAACGCCCCAGCCACACATTAACGTCATTAATGTCACTCATCTTGTCGTCGGTGGTAAATCCCCCAATTTGGACGCCATTCTCGTACACAGCGATCTGGCCTGTTGCTTCTTTCCAGGTCACCAGCACTTGAGCGTCGGTATTGAAAGTTCGCGTCGGTACGTCTGAGGTGATAACTCCGCCGCCGGCGGGGTCTTCGTTGCGGAGTTCAAGGCGCCGGGAATTGACGTCATCGCCGATCTGCGCGGAATACGCCAAATAATCGAGGCCTGTTCCGCCACCACCGGGTCCGGTTACTTCACCCGTGCCATCGTCGGATGTGGAAGATCCGAAGTCGAGAACCCGGGACCAGGTGTGGCTCGCGGTAATCTTGAACCAGGTTTCAAAAGAGAACTCGCCCGATCCGCCGTTGGCGACACCGTTCGTAGAGAGCAATCCATTGGGAAGGTCGCCATACGCCGCCGTCGCCGAGGCACCACCAAGGGTGAGCCGCAAACGCGCACCGGTAAACTCGGCGCCGTCACCCAACACCATGCCATGTGCTGTCCCGACCGAATCCTTAAACTCAAGTCCGGTGGCATTCGTCGTGGCGGCTTCACTAAATGTGTAGCGGTGGATCGGTCCTTTCGCCAGGCGCTCCGGAACAATTGGCGGTGGCGGCTGAGGATTGACGAAGTCGGCCTTCTCGGCATTGTAATTGTTCGCGATCTGTGCGGGCGTGAGAACACCGTCATGAATACGAACCCGTGCGATCGTTCCGGAAAGTCTCAAGGGGACTGTCGGCGTCGTTCCATCGGCTTCGATTTGAGTAGCAATATTGATCGGTGTATCCTCGAAGGTGCTAAGCGTGCCGGGATCGAGGATTTCTGCATTCGCCAACTTTCCGTCGGAATAGACTCGCGTGGTATGCGTGACGTCGTCGAAGGTGTAAACCAAATGATGCCACTTGTTCGGCTCAGGGTTGCCGCCGTCATTGCTCCATCCGAGGTCTGGTTGGCCCCAATGTCCAACCGCACCGAAAGCCGGGCTCGAGCCGTAGCCGAACGAAATGTTGCTTCCGTTAGGACCGCCACGTTTACCCCAGGACACCATAGTCTCTTCACTGGAAACGCTGGGGTTCAGCGCCCAGACTTCGATCGACCGCGATGGATCGTCACCCACCAATCCAGCCGGCGCATTGACGAGACTCCCGCCGACGGCACTGACGAGTTGGAGGAAATCGGTTCCGCCGAACCGAATGCCCTTTGTGCCGCCCTCCGTCGCGATCACCGGGATCATCCCCGCGCCGCCAGTGGCTTCAAAGAAGCCGGCTAGCGTGCCGCTATTCTTAATGTCAGCAAGCGGTCCTTCCGCAAGTTGCGTGGCGTCGACAGCGACAAATAATTCGCCGGCGTTTTGGATCTGTGCAAGGCCTGTGTTGGATAACAGCCCGGCAGCCATTAAACCGGCGCTCACAGCGGGAAGGAATCCGGTATTCACTGAAGATGGAGGTCTTTTGCGGTGTTTCATAAATTCGCTCAACGTTAGATATTTATTTCCGGAAGTCCGTCTTTCGAAAACTCACTCGCACGATTGAAATCCTCGGCGATGGCGCAGATTTCCTTGGACAGGACCATGGGACTGAAAAGAGTTTAAGGATTGGCTATCACAAAGCCATGAAAAGTTGCGCGTTTCTCATGAGGATTTTTCCCGCCTCAGGAGAGCCTCCACTCGCTTTCGCGCGCGCATAGGTACTATGAACTTGGTAGGGCGGCGCTGCCGCGCCGCCTTGGTGATACGAAGTGGGCTG
>JBDTOW010000434.1:0-4789 GCA_039933075.1 Verrucomicrobiota bacterium
GGCCGGCGCCGGTCCGCCCTTTCAAGAAAGGCACGTATCACACGTTCAAATGGCGCGGCTGGAAAGATTTCGGCACTGGCGCCCTGGGTGACATGGCGTGTCACACGGTGAACATGCCTTTCCGGGCCTTGAAGCTCGGCTACCCCAACGTCGTCGAGTGCGAAGAAACGTCCGAACTGCATGCCGAGACTTATCCGAAGACTTCGCGGATTCGCTTTGAATTCCCTGCGCGCGAGGGGTTGCCGCCGCTGAAGTTCTGGTGGTATGACGGCAGTCCCGGAGACACTTCCGTCAAACTCCTCCGACCGCACGAAGATATCACCAAGGAAATCCTTGATCTCACCGCAAGCCAGAAAGACCGCGATGGCAAACCCAAAGCGCGACAGTTGCCCCCCAGCGGCGCGCTCATTGTCGGTGACAAAGGCAAGATTTTCTCACCGGACGACTACGGCTCCACCTTTTTCGCCCTCACGCAGGGCGAAAACAAGTTCATCCGCGGCAGCGACCACGAGGCTTGCAAGACAGTGCCGCTGACCATTCCGCGCAACGAAGGCGGAGGCGGCGACGACGAACGGCAAAAGCGCGAGTGGTTCCGCATGATTCGAAATGGCCAGACCGCCTACTCCAACTTCGACATCGCGGCCTATCTCACGGAAATCATTCTGCTCGGCTGCGTCGCCATGAATGTGGGCGTGGGCAAGAAGCTAGACTGGGACGGCCCGCGGATGCGGGCCAAAAACACACACGAAGCCGACCACCACGTCCGCCCCAAATTTCGCAAGGGTTACAAGATCTAAACTCACGCCTTCCCCCAGCGCCGCATTACTTCGAGGGTTTTCTGCACGCTCACGAGCGGTGCGAAAGCGTCGCTTTCATATTCGATGATGTACCACTCGACACCGGCGGTCGTCTCGCAAATGTTGAAAATCACCTTCCAGGGCAGTTCGTCGTCTCCGATGAGCGCGTTGGGCTTGGCTTTCGAGTACGGTTTCACATGGACGCTTGCCACACGGCCTGGTTTCTTTTTCAAGAACACGACGGGATCGCCGCCTTCTGCCACTCCGTTGCCGGTGTCGAATTGAATGACGACCTCCTTCTTCGCCCGATTGAAGAACGTGTCCCACGGCAACTCGCCGTCGAGCGGTTTGAATTCGATGTTGTGGTTGTGATACCCGACGCGCATGTCGTACGGCTTCACTTTGTCGGCAAGCTCGTTGAAGACATCGGCGGCTTCTTCCCAGCCTTGCCGGCTCTTCGTGTATTTCCCCGGCAGACTCGGCACGATGAGGAACTTGTTGCCGATGGTCTGGTTGAACTCGACCGTCTTCGACAGATTATCGCCGAGCAAGGTGTCCAGGCCAATGTGCGTGCCGCAGCACTTGAGGCCGGCGTCGTTGAGCAAGTTGCGCAAGCTCTTCGCGTCGCGCCCGTGGTAGCCGGCGAACTCAACTGCCTTGTAGCCCATTTTTGCAACGGCCATGACGGTGCCGTCCAGGTCTTTCGCGCATTCGTTGCGCACCGAATAGAGCTGAAGGCCGAAGGGGATCTTCTTCCCGCCGTAGGATTCCGCTGCGAAAAGGTTCGGCGAGGTGGTAGCCGCAAAGGTGACCGCGGCGGCGCTGGTTTTGAGGAACTCTCGTCTGGAGATTGATTGAGGTTTCATAGTGACAGAAAGAACTATCAGATTGGACTTGGCTCAGGAAGCGTGAATTTCGGGGTTACTTCGCGTAGTCGCGCCACATCCAGCGCATGGTGTCGGGAAAAATCGTTCCACCATGATTGCCGTTGTGGCTGCCTTCGCCGAAGACGTATTTGTAGTCGTAATCCTTCTCTTCCAACGCGGCGACGAGATTGAGGTTCCCAATTACCCAGTTCCAGCCTGGTCTCTGGCTGCGGTTGTCGTTGGCTCCATCCTGCACAAAAATTCGAATCGGCTTGGGGTCGACGCCTCGAATCAGTTCGGGATACTTGTTGCCGCCGCGTATGTTGGTGAAACTTCCGACGTGAGTGACGACCTTGCGAAACTGGTCAGGCCGGATCCACGCCACGGTCCACGCGCAGATACCTCCGCTGCTGATTCCGCAGATGGCATGGCCTTCCGGATCGTCGGTGATCCTGTATTGCTTCCGGACTTCGGGGAGAATTTCGGCGAGCAGGAACTCCGAATAGGCTGGGCTCAAGGAATCATACTCGAAGCTCCGGTTTTCGGGTTCCGGCTTCCATCCGCGCTCAGCCGGGAACTCGGTGTGTTTGAACCCCGGATCGATGAACACACCAATCGTGACCGGCATTTCCTTCGTCTGAATCAAGTTGTCGAAAACGATCGGCACGCGAAAATCTCCGTCCTCCTTCAAGTAAGTGTGCCCGTCTTGAAAGACCATCAGCGCCGCCGGTTTGTCTGGATCATATTGACGCGGGACGTAAATCGAATAGTGCCGGATGGTGCCAGGGAAAACCTTGCTCTCCTTCCAATCGTAGTCGGTGAGCTTGCCGCGTTGCACACCCTCTTTGCGCTGCGAATCGGGTCCGTGCTGATAACGCACATCGGGCCGGGGGCGGACGGGGATGCGGGCGGGACGATTAGTTTTCGCAGTTGACGGTATAGTTGCCGGTTCAGCCGAGAAAGCCCTCGGCGACAAACTCACGAGCAGCCCCACCGCGGCCACGATTACGATTAGAGAGTTTATCCTTTGTGAGTTATTTTTCATCCGAGCTGATTTGAGTAGACGAACGCCAGTGTCAAATCTCCCACGTTACCTCGGCTGCTACAAGGAATGGCTTTGACGGCGTCGCGTAAACCTGCTTGGCCGGAACGGAGACGAGTTCTCTCTCGGGATAACGCAACGCGGTCAGCGTTCCGCCGAGGACGCAGCCGATATCAATGTTGATGGGGCGATTCAGCCACTCCGGTTCTGGGACAGGCGTATGTCCATACACGACCGACGCCGTGCCGCGATATTCCGCGGCCCAGTTATAGCGCACCGGCAGACCGAACTCGTCCGTCTCGCCGGTCGTTTCACCGAATAAGGCGAACTCGCGAACTGCGCCAGAGCCGCGCCCTTGCATCGCTTCCTTCATACCCGCATGGGCAACCACAAGTTTGCTATCGTCGAGCACGTAATGGCTCACTAGGTCGTCAATGAATTCCGCAACTTGCTTGCGGAAATCCTCCGAGTCGTTGGCGAGTTGCGCCAAAGATTCCGCGAGGCCGTGAGTGATTTGCACGTCTCGCCCGCGCAGCTTGCGCATGAGCTTCACGTCGTGGTTGCCCGGCACACACAACGCCGCGCCGCTGGCAACGGCGTTCATCACGAGCTTGAGCACTTGCGGAATTTTCGGCCCGCGATCCACCAGGTCGCCGACGAAGATAACTCTGCGTCCTTGAGGATGGCGTAGGTTTGGAGTCCCGGCTTCAGGCGGCAGAGCGTTCGTGGAATCCAACGATTGCGGGCTGTCGACCGCGTTGCCGGCTGAAGCCGGGAGTCCAAACTCATATCCCAGCTTTTCCAGTAATTCGACCAATTCATCATAACATCCGTGAACGTCGCCGATGATGTCGAATGGCCCGTGCTCGTGCTTCAAGTTGTTCCACAACGGCTGACGTTCGATGATCGCCGCTTCGATTTCTTCCAGCGACTTCAACACATGGACGTGGCGAAAACCCTCCCGTTCCAGTCCGCGCAGCGAACGATGCAACTGTTGCGATTGCTGGCGAATGACGTGCGGACCGAAATCGAGGTCGGGGCGTGTCTTGTTTCGGTCGTGCGCGACCCGTTCGGGCAAATCCAGAACAATCGCCACGGGCAAACAATGAAACTCGCGGGCAATTTCCACGAGCGGCTTGCGCGACTCGAGTTGGACGTTCGTGGCGTCCGCTACCGTAAGTTTTCCAGCCGCAAGGCGCTTGCGGGCGATGAAGTGAAGCAGTTCAAAAGCATCCTTCGTCGCCGCCTGACTGTTCTCGTCATCGGAAACCAGGCCGCGACAATAATCGGAAGACAGAATCTCCGTCGGCTTGAAATGCTTGCGCGCGAATGTGCTCTTCCCTGAGCCGGACACGCCGATCAGCACGACGAAGGAAAGTTCTGGAATGGTGAGTTTCACGCAGGCGGCCAATCCCAGGACGGATCAAGTCTTGATGACTTCGACTGAGCCAGCCTCCGTTGCATGCACGGGCAATCGCGTATCCAACGTGACCAGTCAGCCGGAATTCCGGCGGGCGACTTCGACAAGCCAGGCGTCGTTGACCTGTTGATGCCCGATGGCGCGGGCGTAAATCGGGGCATGATCCGCGGTGGGCGAGGCCCAGAAGTGATGACCTTTGAGACGCGTCCACCGTTGCAGCAACAGGGCCGCGTCCTGCGGAGCGACGGCGTCGGCGGTGTAGGCTGGATTGGACGAAAGCCGGACAAAGCCAAGCTGGGTGAAAGCGCAAGTGGCCCAGCCTTTCTTTGCCTGAGCGGCAAACCAGGTGTGCGCCTGAGCATGGTGCTGATGGTTTGGCCAGGCCAGCGCGAGCAGAACGTTCGTGTCTAGCAAGGCGGCTTTCATGTCGCATCCTCGGCAAGCATTTCCTTCGCGCGGCTGCTGGGAATGATGTCGGCATCGGGCTGAACTTTGAACACGGGCAAGCCGCTTTTGGAGGCGCTGCGCGTGGAAGCGCGCAACCCGCGCCGGGCCAGTTGCGAAAGCACCTCGCCCAGCTTCTTACCCGAAGCCTGGGCCTGCGCCCGCGCCGCCTCAAAAACATCGTCATCCAACGTCACGGTGGTTCTCATACACTGATACA
>JBDTOW010000435.1:0-4783 GCA_039933075.1 Verrucomicrobiota bacterium
ACCCCCGGCTGGTCCGGCTGGCCCGGCTGGTCCCGCTGGTCCCGCTGGTCCGGTTAGTCCTCGCGGCCCGGCTGGTCCGGTTAGTCCAGTCGCGCCCTTAATCCCTTGCGGCCCCTGTGGTCCAGTCGCTCCTGTTGCACCTGCGGGTCCCGCCGGTCCGGCTGGTGCCGGTGGACCTCCCGCTGGTCCCGGTGGACCTGCTATTCCTTGTAGTCCAGTTGCACCAGTATTCCCTTTTGGGCCAATCGGTCCTGGTGGTCCAGCGGGACAATCACAAGGAACAGGAACACAAGGGCAAATCACGACATCTGCCGATGAAACCGCTATTCCTCCATCCGGAACAACCTGTGAAACTACCAGTAAATAAGTGCCAGCAGCTAAGTTGGGCCGAGACGCGGTGAGTGTTTGCGTTGCATTATCAAAGACACTGGTAAGTTCAACTCCACCAAGCGTAGCCGTCATGGGCCTCCCCCACCACCCGTTCAACTGAAAGGTCAGAGTGGTGCAATTACAGTCCGTGATGCCGACAATGCTGTGCGCCTTTGCAATTGGTGCCGTCACGACAAGGGCGAGCATAACGAGCGGCAGACAGAACGAGCGGAATAGTTTCCCGGACGAGCCACCCCATCGCGAACGCGGCAAATGACATTTGGATTTTTGCTGAACTGACATTTTCATAATTTTTTTCTGTGCGGTCTGGTTTGATTAATCTACCGGAGCCACGATCGGAGCCAGCTTCAACGCCCGCCGTCGCCTCGGCGATGTCGCTCGTTCCTTTGATCGTGACAACAATTTTATCTTCTACTTTTTCCAATTATTCCTGGGTGTTTTGTCTACATCCTTGCGCAGGCTGGCCAGCCACCTGCCTGAGTCCCCCGCGCGGCTGGGCTTCGGCAACGCGGAAATGTTCATACACGGCACGCTCGATAGTCGCATCCAACTCCCGCGCGCAGTCGAAACGAGGGGCGGCCTCGATGTCCACCGCATCGAAACCGAGTCGAATGCACGCCTGCCGGTCGTCCACTTGTGAGCGGCGGCCAGGGACGACCCGGATGGTTTCCTGCCCTTTCAGTTTTACCCCGAGGAAGACCCGCGTTCCAGTGACCGATGGCCAGTAACAGGTGAGCGTGCCGATGGTGGTGCCTTGTTTGTCCACAACCTCTTCATCCAGGAAATTCTCCAGGACAGAGGCGAAGTCGATTATAACATTGTCAGTCCGGGAGTCCTCGTCGCTCTCGGCGTCCTCATTGATGAAGCTCTCGCGGGCAGTCATTATTGAGTTTGCTGAGCCAGACCCGCGAACGCCAGCACCGAGGCGGCGCAGGCGCCGGTATTAATTTGAAGTTTCCGTTTCATATTTCGCTCTTTCGTCGTGTTGTGATTTTCTTTGGTAAAAAGTTTTCGCTTTCTCAACATCGGACAATAGGCGGGAAACTCTGTGAGTGCTATGGGGTGTTACCCTACCTCCGCGAAATTTAGGAAACAAGGTATTGGCCTGGCGAATGCCGAACGCATCATTCGCCGGCACCGCGGTCGGGTACGGGCAGAAAGCGTTGTAGACGTCGGCGCGACCTTTTGCTTTTCAATTCCGAAGCAAAACGGCGGCATTCCACACAGCATTAGCGAGAGTGAACATCGCGGTGTTTGCACCAATGTCTAGCGCAGGCATTAGCACTGCATCGGTTCTGAATCCGCGATTTTTCGCAGCGTCCGCTCATCGAACGTTTCCTTGCAAAAGCGAAATGCAGCCGCATCCGCTAGCCAACCACCAGATTCCGCACGTGGCGTCCTTGAGCGCCCAACGCCCTTCGAACTCCAATTTCGCGCTGCCGCCGCGCGACTGCCTAGGCAAGCACGCCGTAAAGCCCGATCAAGTTATTTAAGTCTTTCTCCGGATTTGCCGCTCTGTATTTTGTCACTTTGGCGTTGCGACTTTGGCGACAGGCAAAATGGCTAATCAATTCTAACCAAAATGTCGCACCTGGTTCCTTCGCAGCGCATCCTTGTCGTAGACGATGAACCCTTGATCAGAGAGTCTCTGGAAATGGTCTTAATTTTCGGAGGACATACCGTGGAAGCCGCTAGTGGTGGTCCTGAAGCTCTACAAAAACTGGCTCAACAAAAATTTGATATTGTCTTCACTGACCGCAAAATGCTGCAGATGTCAGGGGATGAGCTGGCTCGATTCATCAAGAAGAAATATCCTCTCCAAGTTATCGTCATGGCGACGGCCTACCCATTTTCCCTGGATCCGGGTCAAGGAAAAGCCACGGCTATCGATTTTATTATTACCAAGCCCTTTGGTCTGGAAATCCTCGGGAGCGCGGTGAGACGCGCTCACGAAATCAATCTGGAAAATCGAAAACTTGCCAGATAATCCGTGCGTCCTCGGCCAAGCACGGCTCTTTGATCCAGACCAGCAAGCCTCGCGCAGATTCAGGAGCTTTTTAGAGATTTTTCAGTAGTGGTACGTATTGATTGGACTGTGACGGTCGGTGAATGTGTCGCCCGATGAATTATGAAAAAAGCGAAGATCGCAAACTCAATGGGCGCTAATAACGGAATCGATGAGAATCATTTTGAAGAGCGAACCTTTCTTCTCATAGAAAACCACGAGCACGATGTTTTATTGATGAAAGAAGCCTTTTTAAGGGCAGCAATTCCCAACCCCCTGCGAGTTCTCAGCGGCGGGGATAAAGCTATCGCTTATTTGAAGGGAGTTTCACCTTTTCGAGATCGGGCGTCTCATCCTTTACCCTCTGTTTTGCTTTTGGATCTTTACCTTCCTGGAAAGGACGGCTTCGCGGTGATCGATTGGGTGCGTCACCATCCAACGTTAAGAAGACTTATGATCATCGGCCTGACCAATTCGAGCCGGGGTGAAGATGCTGACCGAGCCTACGATCTGGGCATAAATTACTATCTAACCAAACCAGGACCATTTACGGATTTGGTAAATTCCATGAGCCGCCTGTATCTTTGGCTCCGACTCTGCCACTTCCCCAGAGTTGTCTGAAATGCAACACAGGGGATTCTTCTTCCCTGATCTTTCAGTAGGTGACGGATTGTCAACCGCAGCAAATCCTGATCATACCCGGGAATCATAAACACGACTTTCCCACACATGTCAGGCAGACGCCCAGCTTTCGCAATGCGTTCGGTGTTCCAAAACTCAAGAAAGGGCGTTTGGTTGTTTTCGACAATCCCATCAGGATTTATTTCAAATCCAATCAGCGTCCCGCCAAGCGGTGCGCTATCCTCAAATTTAGATTTCATGTGGGTGCGAAGTTAATGCGGTTGGCGGCTTCTCTCCAATGAAGTAATTCTATTTTCGAAAGGTTCAAGTGACCAGGATGTCTCGGCCAATTCCCTTGTTCAGAAAAAATCCGATCATGTCGAGGTAATCCTTGTGATTTGCATTTAATAACTGTTGCTCGAACTAACTGCGAGGGGATGAAAACCCTCTCTACTTAACAGCTACCGAAAGGAAAGTATGTCAATGGAGCGTTCGCCATTACCGGTCGAGCACCCGGGACCACCTCGAGATAAAAGTGTTATTAAGGAGAATCCAGGCGGGTCCGCGCCCTGCCTCGACGCGCGGATTGAACAGGCGGAGGCCCGGACAGAACAGGCAGAGACGCGTACGGAACAGGCCAAGATTCGGACAGAACAGGCAGAGACGCGCACGGAACAAGCTGAAACGCGTACGGAACAGGCGAAGACGCGAACTGAGCAAGCCGAGAGCAGGACAGAACAGGCAGAGACGCGAAGTGAGCAGGCTATACGCGCCTCAGAACTTAGTTATCGGCGGTTATTCGAAGCGGCGAAGGAAGGCATCCTGATTCTAGAAGCTGACACGGGGCGAATCAGCGATGTTAACCCTTTCTTGATCCAGATGCTGGGCTTTTCGCACGGCGAACTCGTCGGCACGCGCGTCTGGGAACTGGGCCCCTTCAAAGATATTGTATCCAACAAAGCCAAGTTCGAGCAATTGCAACAACAAGGGTATGTCCTCTACGACAACCTCCCTCTGGAAACGAGAGACGGGAGCAAGCTTATCGTGGAGTTTATCAGCGTTGTGTATCAAGCCGGTGACTGCAACGTGATCCAATGCAACGTCCGTGATATAACCAAGCGCAAACGGCTGGAGGAGCAAATCCAGGTTCTCAATGCGGAATTGGAGCAACGAGTGGTCGAACGGACGGCGCAACTGCAAGACGCCAACACGCAATTGGAGGCGTTCGGTTATTCTGTCTCCCACGATTTGCGCGCACCCCTCCGTCATGTCTTGAGCTTCGCGCAAATGTTGGAAGCAAACGCCGGGTCCCTCCTTTCAGGAGAAAACCTTGAATATCTCACGAGTATTTCCCAATCGGCAAAACGGATGGAGACTTTGATTGAGGACCTGCTGACCTTCGCCCACACCGGTCATGCCGAATTGAGGAAGACAGAGGTTAACCTCGATGAGTTAGTGCAGAATACGATGGGTGATTTTCAAGCCGAGACAAAAGAAAGGAATATCGAGTGGACAATCCACCCGCTGCCAAAGGTGCACGCCGACCGTGCCTTGCTGCGAATGGTGTTGGTCAATCTGATTTCCAATGCGGTGAAATTCACTGGCGCTCGTGCCCAGCCCAAAATCGAAATCGATTGCGCGCCCAATGGCGAGAGCGAAACGGTGATCTTCATTCGCGACAACGGCGCAGGTTTCGATCCGCAATATACCGAAAAACTATTCGGCGCCTTCCAACGCCTGCACAGCCAGAATGAGTTTGAGGGCACG
>JBDTOW010000436.1:0-4778 GCA_039933075.1 Verrucomicrobiota bacterium
TGGCGAACGGCGGGATGTTTACCATTGGCGCAAAGTCCATAATGTTGGCGGCGGGTGTGGTCGCCATGGTCCTGTTGATTGGCAGCACGGAGAGGACAGAAGGCGCCAATCCAAAAGAACACATCATCATGGCGCCGGCAGTAACGAGTTGAGGCATAATAATTCTTAGGTTGAGGTTTAAGGATCAGGATTGGGTCATGTCATTTGCTGGTTGTGGTTGCACGGTGCAATTGTAGGCCTTGGTCTTGCTGAAATTCTTCGCGGCGTGCTCCGCCGCTTTCTTCGCGCTGGCACGAGCCTTGGATGCGTCCGCAGTGCCCTTGCCGTAAAGCCCGATCTTGTCACCCGTAGTCATGCTTTCACACCCTTTCGTTTCTCCAGAACGACGAATTCCTCCTCCATCCGCTGATACAGCCGGTCAATCTTCGCGCTGGGCGCCAGCTTCCGGTCCGCCAGAATTGCCCCCGTCCACCTGGCGAACGGGTTCGTATCGAAATCCGTTGCCAAAATAAATGTCAGATCCACGAAGCGAACCACGTCGTGCTCGCTGGACAGGCCGAGCGCTGCCGCCCGTTGAATGGCGCCGCGGACTATTTCGGCCACGCCCGCGTCACCCAACTCGCGACACTCGACGGGCCACACCGCTTTGACATGCGCCACGACGCGCGAGGTGAAGAGGCTGGCAACCTGCGCCTCGAACGCGTCGAGATGTTCCTGTCGAAGCTTTAACATAACCGTCCCATCCGGCTTAATTTCTTATGACGGTTTCTTGAGTTGAAACGGCTCGGGTTTCAGCGCCTTGCCCGCGAGGGCAAATCTGACGCCGCTCTCGGGTGTGTCGCCTTCGACGACGAAACTCTGGACCGGCCCGAAGAACGTGGCCAGCTCGGCCGCGTTGCACGCGGGCAGGAAGCAGCGCAGGACGCGCGGGTCATAATACCGGAAAAGCACGGTGCGCTGGTCTGGGAGTTCGACGGTGTGAAATTCCCGGAAATGGTCCCGCAGTGCGCGCAAGCTGGCGGCGCTCGCAACGAAAATTCCCCAATGTGCGCCCCAGCCTTCGCGAAGAACCAATTCGGCGAACTTTGCGGCGGGTTCGAGCCGGACCAGATAAGGCGCCACTGTGGCGACATCTGGAGACAGCTCGCCGCGATAGAGGCAACAGTATTCTGGTTCGTGCTCGTAAAGGTTCTTCACGAGGCCGGGCGCTGAAGCGCCATCGAGCACCGCAAAAATCGGTTTGTCAGGCTCGCCGAAGAGCACGTCCAAGAGGGCAGGCCGCGAGGATTCAGCTTTCTCCGAGGCGTTCATGGAGGGGCCGGTTGCGCTACCAAGGGGGAGCCAGTCTGGGCGGCTTCTTGCAACGCGATGGCAGACGGCGAAAATTTCGTGGCGGTTGGCGGGGTCGGAGCGGTTCGGGCCGTGTCGCTAGACCCGGGATCCGCCTTGGCGGCTTCCGAAGCGTCCGTTACCGCATCGGGATCGTTTGGCGAGGAGGGCGAGGCGGCCTGCGCGCCGGAACCTGAGGCGGCGGCACCCCCCGTGTTTATGTTGACCAACGGCGTTCCCGAAATCGAGATGCCAGCGGGCCCGATGTCGATGAAGTTAGCGCCTGCTTTGAGGGAGAGCTGCATACCGGCTTCGATCACCACTACCATGCCACCCTTGACGTGGACGTTCATTCCGGCTTCCAGCGCCGCGTTTTGACTGGACTTGACATCGGCGTTGCCGGTTGCGCTCAGCCGGATATCGCCGGTCGTCTGCTCGTGATGATTGCCCGTCACCTTCTCGTGGAGATTGCCGCCAATCTTGAGCACGGAGTTGCCCGTCACCGCCAAATGATCGTTGCCTCCCACTTTGGCAATCTCGTCTTTTGCCACAATCCTTCCGACATTTCCATCCACCTTGAGCAACTGGTCGCCTTTGACGTGGCCATGCTTGTCTTTTTCGACCAGCTCGCGCTGATTCTCTTTCACAATGAGGTGGCGATCTTTGCCGATCCACTCCTTGGCGTCATTTTTCACCCGGATGTCCTGATCCTTCTCAGCATGCAGAAAGACCTGCTCACTGCCTTTCTTATCCTCGAAACGGATTTCGTTGAAGCCCTGCCCCCCCTTGCTGCTGTTGGATCTGATGGTCGAGACGGTGGCGTTGTCCGGCAACGGATAAGGCGGCTTGGACTCGCCGTTATAAACAGCCCCGGTGACAATGGGCCGGTCGGGGTTGCCATCGAGGAACTCCACGATAACTTCCTGCCCGATGCGCGGCAGGAACACCCCGCCCCAGTTCTTGCCCGCCCACAACTGCGAAACCCGGGCCCAGCATGGGGAGTTCTCGTTCGCCGGACTGTAGCGGTCCCAGTGGAATTGAACCTTAATGCGGCCAAACTCGTCGGTCAGGATTTCTTCGCCGGCCTTGCCGACGACGATGGCGGTTTGTGGGCCCTGGATGCGCGGCTTGAGGGTGACGCGCGCGGGTCGAAAAACACTGTCCGTGGGGATGGCGGTGAACTCGCACAAGAATCGCTTCTCGTCCGGCTGCGAGCTCGAGGTTTGAAAAGCTTCGGCAGTAGATCGGTAGGTCACACCCACAACCAGGTATTCGCCGTTTTCGTCAGAGCGCGGGTGTCCTTCGAGCTTGAATTTCGAACCGCAGACGATGCCAGGGCAATCCGAATGGCCGACGATGATCTCGTGCTGGGCCTGGAGTTCCTCGACGCGCAGCTTGCCATAGCTGTCGCCATAATCGCCCGGCTCCTCGTCGGCAAAATTGGCGGCGAAGTCGTAGATTTCGAACGCCGAATTGGCATGCTGCCTGTCTTTTGTGCCTCCGCCGAGCAAGCTGGTCTTGGGACGCTTGAAGTCGAAGTCGTTCACTTTATAGACCCCGGGCTGCACCCGCTTGCTGCGTGACCACGATAGTATGCTGCCTTTATTATCCTCAGCGGCCCCGCTACGGAACTTGATTGTGCCATAATCCGGGTATTCCGAGTGCGCCCCCATCGCATCAACGAGCTTGAGCTTGTGCTTGATCACGCCTCCGTCGTCCACATGCTCAAAGAAATAGTAGATGCCCTCCTGTTCCATCAGGCGGCTGACGAAGTTGAAATCCGTCTCGCGATACTGAACGCAGTGATCCATTTTGCGATACGTCGCAGTTAAGCTTGGAGTCACATCGTCGAAGCCGTGATCTTTGAAGACTTTCTTGAGGATCCCGGGCACGGTCATCTCTTCGGGCGGATCGGACATGGCAGCGTGAAAAATTCGACAGTCGGCCGTGCGCGTCAGAAACCAGAGCCATGGCACAATCGTGGCCTCATAACGGTAGAACCCCTCGGCACGCGGGCTCTGAACGAAGGTGCTTGCGTAACCGCTGAAATACCGCTTCTTCTCGCCGCCGGTCACGTCGGGCATACGCCAGGAGATGCTGACGCCCTTGCCAACGATCTCCAGGAAATCGATCGCCGGTTCCTCGCTGAGCAGTTCCGCCTTCATGACGAAGGGGCGGCCCAACTGCTCAGCGATGGTCAGGCTTTTGAGCAGCAGCTTGTCCTTGCCGAGCGGCGTCGCGATGGCAATGGAACGATTGTCCTGAGTATAGGGCATATAAACGGTGCGTGCTGATCGGGCCTCCGTCAGTCAAACGCGAACGTGAAACCCTTGTCCGTAGCGCTGACATGGACGCGCCGGATGATGGAACCCGATACCAAACGGTTGAGGAATTCACGGCCAATCTCGGGCAACAGAGTGTTGGTGATCAGCGCGTCCACCATGCGGGCGCCGCGTTCCAGCTCGGTGCATCGTTTGGAGATGAGTTCCGGCACGCTTTCGTCGTAGGTGAATGGCACCTTGTGGTTTTCTCGCACGCGTTTCTGCACGCGGGCGAGGTTCAACTTGATGATGCGCTGCAACACATCCTTGCTGATCGGGTAATACGGCACCACCAGCAGGCGATTGAGCAGCGCGTCGGGGAACACTTTGGTCAGCGGCCCACGCATGGCTTTTTCCAGGCCTTCGGCGTTCGGCATCAGGTCGGGATCCTTGCACATGTTAATGATCACGTCCTGCGAAGCGTTGCTGGTCAGGATAATGATGGTGTTCTTGAAATCGATGTAGCGGCCTTCGGCGTCCTCCATCCACCCCTTGTCAAAGACCTGGAAGAAGATCTCATGCACGTCCGCGTGCGCTTTCTCGACTTCGTCGAGGAGCACGACGCTGTAGGGGCGGCGGCGCACGGCTTCGGTAAGGACGCCGCCTTCGCCGTAGCCGACATAGCCGGGGGGCGAGCCTTTGAGAGTGCTCACGGTGTGGGCTTCCTGGAACTCGCTCATGTTGATCGAGATCAGGTTCTGTTCGCCGCCATAAAGGGCCTCGGCGAGCGTCAGGGCGGTCTCGGTTTTGCCGGTGCCGCTCGGTCCAACCAGCAGGAACACGCCAACGGGCCGGTTGGGGTTGTCCAGCCGCGCCCGGCTGGTCTGAACGCGGCGGGCGAGCATTTCGAGGGCGTAGCGCTGGCCGATGACGCGGCGTTCGAGGATGTCGGCCAGATTGAGCACTTGCTCGATTTCGTTCTTCACCATGCGGCCGACGGGGATGCCGGTCCAGTCGGCGACCACGCTGGCGATGGCGTTGGCATCGACGCTGGGGAAAACGAGTGGCGCCTCGCCCTGGAACTGCTTGAGTGTCTCCTGAAGTTGCTTCAACTCCGCGAGGTGTTTGTTGCGCTCTTCGGGGGTGATGGCATTCGTTGGGTCGGCGGGCTTCATCTCATTCGGCGCG
>JBDTOW010000437.1:0-4770 GCA_039933075.1 Verrucomicrobiota bacterium
GCTGCGGCTGGTGCTTCGCACACAGCCGCGATCCGCAAAATGAGAAATGTTGCCAGAAATCTGAATCTTCAAAGAATCCGTCTTTGAACTAAAACACTGCCCGCCTTCCCGATTCGGGATCCGGAGCACGATCACGCTGTGTTCGCGGCGCCGCTGTGACTCACCGAGCCGCGCTTCTGTTCCGCAGTTCGAATTCCACCGAAATCCCCTTGCCGCTTCTGACCGCCCTGGTCTACCCTCTGGCTGATGGCTTTGCCGGCGGACTATCACATGCACACACCGCTTTGCCGGCACGCCGTCGGCGAGCCGACGGACTACGCGGCTCAGGCGGTGAAACTCGGTTTCACGGAAATCGGTTTCTCGGATCATAACCCGATGATTCGGGACGATTACGACGACTGGCACATGCGCCAGGATGAGCTGGATGAATACGTCGAAAAAGTGCGCAAAGCCCAAAAGGATCATCCCAGTCTGACGATCAAGCTGGCGTTGGAAGTCGATTACCTGCCCGGTCACGAGCCGTGGATACGCGATCTGGCCGCGCGCCATCCGTGGGATTATTTTATCGGTTCGGTGCATTACGTCTCCGATTCGTGGGATCTCGACAATCCCAAAAAGATCTCCGAATGGAAGAAGCGCGATCCGTTGGAAGTCTGGACAGTTTACTTCGAGCGTCTGACGCGGGCCGCCGAGTCCGGGTTGTTCGAGATCATCGGCCACGCGGACTTGCCCAAAAAGTTCTGCTTTTATCCGGAAACCGATTGCACGCCGCTTTTCGACCGTTTCCTCGCGGCGGCCCGACAGCACGACGTCGCCTTCGAGATCAACACCGCCGGTTTGCGCAAGGACTGCAAAGAAATGTATCCCAGCCATCAGATTGTTCAGATGGCCGCGCAAAGAGGTGTTGCCCTGACCTTTGCTTCGGACGCTCACGCACCGGCAGAAGTGGGAATGAATTTCGCGGAGGCGCTCGAGCTTGCTCGCAGTGCTGGTTACACCCATGGCCGCCGCTTCACGAAACGAAAGTACGAATCGGTGAGTTTTTGATCGGCATCCGGCCGCCCAAATCGACCCGGACTTCAATCTCCCATCCCTGGCCTCCGGGATTTCGTCTTCCGTCCTTCCGTATCCTTCCGATACCCTTCCGTCCCAGATGGTCTAATATCGTTGACACGAGGAAAGAATATCCTACAGTCAACTTTGTTCCGGTACACAAGGCAGGTTCAGTCGTGCTCTCTTAATGAACGCATTTGTCTGCTCAAAATTCATCGCACACCTTTTCCCAAAGCGACTGCTCCTCTCCCTCGGTTTCCTAATCTTCAGTGCCAGCGCTTTCGCTGGAAATCAGTTCGTGAGAATCAATGAAATCATGGCGGGCTTGAATGGAGACTCGGCCATTCAATTCGTCGAACTGTTCGTTCCGGATGAGAGTCAAAAGCAATGGGGGCCGCAATCGAGTGAATTGGTAGGCAGAGTGATGCTGGTCTTTTTCGACGGGGCTGGAAATCCAACCGGGAGGTATGTTTTCCCCTCGGACCCCGCGCCGGGAGCGCTCAGCGTGTTGGTGGCCACTCAGGAATTCGCTGATCTCACCGGGATCACTCCCGATTTCATTATGCCTAAAGGAGTGATGCCCATCGCGGGCAAAGTCTCCTTCAGAAACAATCCCGATGCCGGCGCCGCCGCTTCGAGCATCAACTTGTGCCTTTCGTACGGCGGCACCGCCTTTACGGGAAACACAGAAGGAGCCGGTCCAGCGAACGCCGCCAAGCTTTCGATCCTGGATTCTCAAAGCCTCAGACGCACTCAAAATTTCGGAGCCGCAAGTTTCGGCTCGAGTGGGCAATTGAATGGTGATTTTGCGCTTGGGACACCGGCTCCTTCCAGCACGCGAGCCACTGGGAGCGCTCACAGCCTCGAGCATAACCTGATCGGCGAAGCTGTCTTGCCTGTTGCCGATACTCAAGTGAATCAGGGCAAAAACCTGTTTCTTCGAGAAACGTTCCTGGGCAACAGCCGGACCTGCGCCACCTGTCATTCGCCGACCGATCAGTTCAGCCTGCCGCCCTCCAAAGTCGCTTCCCTGCCGAACACGGATCCTCTTTTCATCAACGAAAACAATGTTAACAAACTCGTCGTGAACAGCGCGGGTTCGGTCTTGCCAGCGGCTGGGTCAGGATTCGCGCAACCCAGCGACTTCGTTCTCAACGGAATCATCACCGGGAGTCTCGGGGGTAGCGCGAAGGTTCTGGCTGGCACCGGGAACACCTACCTCCTCATCGGCGGCGGCGGTTTAAATATACCAGGGAACGTTCTCTCCGACGCAAAGGGGAATAAAGGAACGCTGGTCTCGTTCACACCCGGTAATCTAAATGGCCCGGCGCCGAGCAATACTGATCCGAACGGACTGGAGAACTCGACTCTGCTGCGGAGTGCGCGGGCTCTCGTTCTGGAAAATATCAACGGTTTTTCTCAAAACGGTTTCATGCGCGGTTCGCCCTCACTGATAAACGTTAAGTTCACCGCGCCGTACGGATTGAGCGGCGAGTTCCCTGATTTGCAAAGCTTCTCCGCGAACGCGGTTAAGCAGCATTTCACCCGCAGCTTGAACCGGGTTGTGGGCGCCGACTTCCGTGTCCCCACGTCTGAAGAACTGGACGCTCTGGCGGTCTTCCAGAACAGTTTAGTGAGTCCCGCGGACGAAAATTTCGACGAAACTCATCAATTCGACCGGTTTTTGACGACGGCCTCTCAAATACGAGGTCGCGACGCTTTCTTCGGACCCGGCAAATGCAGCGCGTGCCATGGCGGAAAGGCACTCTCGACTTCAGATGGCCGGTTCGGAACGACTTTGGGACTCAACGACTCGTTCAACACGGGTGTCGTCAACCTGTCAACCGGTTTGCCAACCGAGCAGGACGCCGGCCAGCCCCCAAATTCCCGCAAGTTTAACGTGCCGGCTCTTTTTGGAGTGAGGAATACCGGGCCATTTTTCCATGATGGTTCCGTCGCAACTTTGCCGGATGCCATCGCGTTCTACGACACTGCGGCGTTTACTTCCTCACCAGCCTTCGCCCAGGTCGGAGCTATCTCGACCCTCAACTTCGATGTTTTGGATATTCGAGATTTTCTAGAGGCTCTCGTTGGGCAACCTAATTCTCCGCCCACAATCAGCGGCATTGCGGCGGGCCAACCGATCAATGATAACGCCACGATTATGCCATTCAGTGGAGTAACGATAGGGGACACGGACACGCCAGCGCAAACCTTGCTGGTTACGGTCAAAATGGATAATGCCGCGAAAGGCCGATTTTCGGCACTCAACGGTTGCATCGATCTCGGCGATGGAGTGGTTAGCTTCAGCGGAACCGCTGCCGCCGCCACAACAGCGATACGCGGATTGGAGTTTGACCCAACGGATGATCGCGTCCTGGCGGGATCGACCGAGACAACTACGTTTACCATAACCGGCAGCGACGCTCTTGATGCCGCCGCAGTCAATAGCGTCACGACCGTAATCACGACTGCCGTCAATGGCGCGGCGGGGATCTCGCACATCGGCACTCAGTTCGCAATGGTGAACACGGCCACCGCGGCCATCCCGTTCACGCTAAGCGGACTCGATCCGGCCTCCATCAGCTTCACTTTAGCCGGCAGTTCTTCCAACCAGGGCCTGGTGCCAAATGCCAACATCGTCTTCGGGGGAAGCGGAAAAAACCGATCCGTGACATTAACCCCGTTGGTCAGCCAAATCGGAACGACCACCATTACTGTTTCCGCCAGCGATGGCGCCAAGAGCGCGAGTACTACATTCTTGTTTATCGTGAGCCGGTCGGGTCCGGTTTCCACAATCGTTCCGAATCAGTTCGCAACGTCGGAGGGTGACTCGTTCAGCGGTCCCTTAAATGGTGATATCCGAATTCAGGAGCTCTACGGAGCAACTCATTTTCCGGTCGGTTTTTTGATGATTACTGAGATACGCTTTCGCCGCGATGCGAACCAGCCCCCGCTTTCGCTCACTCTCCCCAGCACGCAGTTCAATCTGTCCACCACCACAGACGCGCCAGATAACCTGAGCGGAAATTTTGCGAGTAACATTGGTCCGGATGACACAGTCGTTTATAGCGGTCCCTTGAACATTTCGAGTCCGCCTTCAGGATTTTCAGTTGGCGGCATCAATTCCTCGAACAAAGTATTGTCAGGGACGGCTCCTTCTACGAACTCGCCCTCCGGCTTTCCTCCGGGAGGAAATACGAATTCGTTGAATGCCCTCGTCACCGCGCCTTTCTCTGCTGTTAATCCCAGCCTCACTTCGAGCGCGCCGAATCCTTTCGATATTTCCGTGCTGCTGACAACGCCATTTATTTATAATTCCACTGCCGGCAACTTGCTGCTGGAAATGAGAAATTCTTCCAGCGCTTCCGGAGGATTTGTCGACGCGACGGCCGGCTCCAATGATTCGGCTTCTCGGGCATTTGCGGCCGGAGCCAGTTCCACAACCGCCACTTCCATTGATACAGTTGCTGACATTGTCCAATTCTCGTTCATTATGATCAACGCGGCGCCGACAATCTCCGACATCGGCAATCAATTCACGCAGCACGACCTCCCCACCGGCGCAATTGCCTTCACCGTCGGCGATGCGGAAACTTTGGCGGCTAACTTGACGCTGACCGGCGGTTCATCCAATCCCAGTCTGCTGCCCAATGGGAACATTGTCTTCGGCGGCAGCGGCGCCAATCGAACGGTGAGACTTATTCCGGCGCCCGG
>JBDTOW010000438.1:0-4758 GCA_039933075.1 Verrucomicrobiota bacterium
CCCGCTCCGCAGAAATCGTCGCTGCCTGCAACGATTCCGACCGATACTGATAGAGTGGCAGTCTGCGCTACCTTGCAGCGCCGGTTCCTAATCGCAATGCACCGTCATAAGATCGTGGAGGCTTCCCGCTGACCCGCTCGCCCACTTACCCAACTGCGGGGCTGCGAGTGGGTAAGTGAGTAACGGCGTAAATGGGTAAGCGGGACATTGAGAGTGATAGAGTGCGCGGAAGACGGCGGAGTTTCTCTTGTTCATGGAGTCCTCGGAGATAGGGGAACATTATCGGCCCACGGGACGAAACCCGACATTTTCATATTGCGCCGCTTTGGCTTGGAAGCGGACATCGAACAGCGGGTCCACCAAAGCGATTACTTTGTTCGTCGTCGGGGAAATTACGTGGTTCGGATCCAGCACCGCTCCTCCAAAAAAACAGCCGTCGACTTGCGCAGCACCTCCTACGTTCAAATCATAACGATCGCCTTCATAAAACGCCCCGCCCATGGAATTTTTCCAAAACAGGCAATTTTGATAAACACTTTGCTGACCCAAATCTTCCGCGCCATCGCGATTGCCGGTGAAAGTGGAATTCAGCACGGTGACGCGGGAGCCGGGGAAAACGGTCAGAGGCGCGGAGTTCGTAAACTCGGGCGCGGCTTTATTATCGGAGATGTAATTAACCCCGAGGTTCGCGATGTTCCCCACAAAGAGGCAGTTGCTAATAATGGCCGAACTGCCGGGCAACAAATCGACCGCAGCGCCGGTGATTTGCGCACGATTGTTGCGGAATATACAGTTCTCTAATACCACCGTGGACGAACTGTTTCCTCCGCCGTGTCCGGCGTGCTCTACCGATACCCCTCCAGCGCACGGGCTGGCGTAATTGTTCTCAATCTGCAAATGGCGGAGTGTCGGAAAGGATGCCCCGAAAACTTTGATGGCGCCACCATCCGCATAGAAGAAAAGCCCACGTGGCAACGAAGCATCGACTTCAACCTCCGGCGGATCTTTCGTGAGGAAGTGATTGGCGCCGGTTAATATTAAATCCCTGCATCACCGTGCGCGCGGATACACCGTTGCCAAAAAACACCACATGATTCACCACGGCGGGATAGGCCGCACTTTTAGGATCCGCCAAATCAGGATTCGCAGCCGTCAGTGTAACTTCGCCAACCGCTTCGAGGCGGACGCCATCGTGTAAGCGATTAAACCAGATCAACGCCTGCCGTTTTGAATCTGGCCGATATACTCCTGCATGCACTTTGACGATTTTATTGGTCGGGTTGCGAGCGGCTTGCTCAAGGGATTCCTGAATGCTTTCTCCTGGGTAAACGTGGCAGCCATCCGGTTGCCACGTGGCCCCGGAGCAAGTGACTGCAAAAAAGGCCGCCAGGAAGAAGCCGCACCATCGCCGCCACGTTGGGCTCGGATCGCACCATGCTTCGAGAATAATTTTCAAGGCGAGCGTTTCTTCAGCTTGAATAAGAGGGGATTCTTGTTTGTGGTGAAGGCAATCTCAAGCCAATAAGCGCCCGGTGATTTGAAACCTCTAAATCTCTTCAGCGACTTGAGATGGTCTTTCCAGTCGAGTCAACCGTGACCTCCCCTTCAAAGGTTGACAATGGGGTGGTGGTAATCCTTCCGCCTGGCCACCGAATCCAAAGTTCAGCAGGAGTTTGCGGAACCGCCAACACTTGCACCGCGCTGTCCTGCGACCAATAACCTGAACCGGCATGAATCTCACGCGCGGGTCCGAAGCGTTCGCCAAATTTGAGACGGATTGTGGCTCCAATCCCTGGAGGATTTCCTGGTGGTCCCGCCAATCGTACACGCAGTCCCGGCTTTGCGCTCAGATTCTGGAACAGTTTCGTTTCGGCCCCATTCTGGGTGACCACCAGATCCACTCGTCCATCTCGATTGAAATCGGCTACCGCGGCTCCGCGCTGTTCTCCATACACTTTAATTCCCGAATTCTGACCAGGAACAGCAATCAACTTACCGCTTCCATCGTTTCGCAGCCATAAGCCGCGTCCAGCATCTAACCGCGGCGTTTCCGGCTGGAGCGCGAAAAAATTCTGACTGAGAAAGACGTCTTCGTGGCCGTCCCCGTCGAAATCGGCTACATTGACTGCGAAGGCGGGCGCCAGTTGCGCCTCGCGATCCAATTCCACAGGTTCAAATCTGTTGCCACGGTTTAAGAAGACCATCGAAGCAAGTGTGTTGGCCGCCACTCCGCGGACTTGCTGCGGTCCCAGCACCTCGGCAATCGTCGCCTCGCTGAAGGCTTTGTGCGTCGGAAATCGCTCGCGGACGGCCGGCAGGGCGGTCGCCACCACGTCAAGTCTTCGCCGCGGGACAATCGCCTTGCGGATTGGATCGAATTCAGTCTCGATGATGTCGATCGCATTGCGCCCCACGAAATCACCGTAGTAAAATCGAATCGGTCGCTCGGGAGTTGCGTGATAGGGACTGTTGAGCCCCCAGTTTGCCGCGATGATGTCGAATCTGCCGTCGCCATCAAGGTCACCAGTTGTGACCCCGTTCCACCAGCCGGTATAATTGGCAAGACCGAGATCGGCGGTAATCTCGTGGAGTTTTCCTTTGGCATTCTGAAAAACGCGGATCGGTCCCCATTCACAGGCCAGGATCAGTTCTGGAAAGCCATCGCCGTCCAAATCACTCCAGACAGCGCCGCTGACCAAGCCAACTTTTTCCAGGATTCGGCTATTCTGAACGTCGACCTGCCAACGTCCGCTTTCGAATCGGTAAATCCGAGAGGAGGCGGATTCTGGATAGCGCCCTGGAACTACACGGCCACCAACAAATAATTCGAGATTGCCGTCTCCTTGCGTATCTGCCATGGCCAACGGCCCCGTGCTGGAAGCTTGCGCTGGCAAACTGTCATCGACCGTACCTGTCGACAAATCATATTGCCGCACTCCTGCCCCGAGCGCCAACCCGTCCTCATAATTCGCTGAACCTGCGAAAATAACGGGCTTGGCATCAGGTCTAAACCATCCGAGCAACGTGGTTTGATCTCGAGTGACAGGTTTGTGAAACAGAGGTTCCGTCATCGGCGCAAATCCGCCCTTGCGGTTGTTCCGATAAACCGCCAGCTCGCCACCTTTGCCGGAGCCGATCATCAAGTCATCCCACCCATCGCCATCGACATCGAACCACGCGACTCCAGGTCCGAGCTGGCTCCGTTTGAAGGGCAGAAGCGGTTGTCTGGCGAAATCATCGAACGCTTCCTGGTGATGAATATGCCCGATGAGGTCGCTCACATCTTTAAACAGCGGTGGAGCATAATCTTGAGATTTCATTGCAGTAGCGCTCTGACGCTTTGACGCTCCGACGCTCCCACGCTCCGACGCTCCGACGCTCCCACGCTCCGACGCTCCGACGCTCCGACGCTCCAACGCTCCACCCGCCACCGCCCCTGCCTCATCGATCTCATAGACTCGATTCAGCCGCACATCCTCAATTCGACTTCTCTTTCCGCTTCGCCAGCTAACCTCGATCACCATGCCGCTGATGGCATTGCCGGCAGCGAACACCAGCATGGGGTCCGACCCGGACATGTACCTTCCGCCGGAGATCACTTCCTGGCTTTGAAACGGGACAGTTCCATGCAGCAATGTGATCTTTGCGCCAATTCCTTGTGTATTCGAGGGAAGTCCCTTCAATCGGACCGCGACGCGCGGGGCGGCGCAGTCGTTTCGATAGAGACCACACGCTCCGTTCAGATTGTTAACCGCGAAATCGAGATCGCCATCCCCGTCCAGGTCCCCAAGCGCGATGCCATGATGGATGCCGGGTTGATCCGTGCCCCAAATTGCGGTCGTTTCTTCAAATTTGAGATTCCCCATGTTACGAAAGGCGACGATCGGCGTATGAAGGTAAGGATAAAGGCGTCCGTTCAGCATTCTGTCTTGAACGAATGCTTTGAGCCGTTCGACGGGATTCGTGAATCCGCTATAGGAATGCTGCCGAGCCTCGATTTGAATGCCCGCATCCAGGTCTTGCACATCCTTGGCGTGGCCAGCGCTAATCAACAGATCTTCGAAACCGTCCAGATCGACGTCGAGAAAAACTGGAGACCAGGACCAGTCCGAGGCCTGTAAGCCGGCGAAATTTGCGATCTCCTCAAACGTGCCGTCGCCGCGATTGTGCAAGAAAGTATTCCGCATAATCTGAGGCCGATTATCAGTTGCGCCAACAGGCAGAGCGACCGGATTGTGCGCCAACATCTGGCGCAGGCGCAGTCGATGGTCGCGGCTTAACATGTCCACGACAAAACAGTCCACGTTGCCGTCGCGGTCGACATCCGCGAAGTCTACACCCATCGAACTGGCGCTGGTGCAACGGACGACCAGGTTGGCGATAGCGCGGAAGTGACCCACTCCGTCATTGAGCCAAACCCGATCGGGAGTCCAATAATCATTGCAAACGTAAAGGTCGGGAAAACCATCACCGTTCAGGTCTCGGAACATCGCCGTCAATCCCCAGTCCCGCGGCGGCTGGCTAAGCTTCTTACCGTCCTCATCGAGAAAGCTTCCGCCTGTCCACGGTACCGGTGTGAAATGTCCCTTTCCGTCGTTGAGGAACAACTGGTCGGGTTCTCCATATTCGAGCACTTTTCCATTCACAACCAGGAGCCGATCTTGAAGTTCCGGCGGAATGATTAGCTTGCCTTTCAACATCCGAAGATCCACTTGTCCGCGATCTCGAATGTCATCGGTTCGATTGTTGGCCACATAG
>JBDTOW010000439.1:0-4730 GCA_039933075.1 Verrucomicrobiota bacterium
GCTCACCGGACCGGGTTTGCTGGCATCCAAACAATTCACCGTGACCGCGTCGCTGGCAGTAGCGAGCAAAGGGATGTTAGTGAGGAGCGATGCCGGCGACGAACCAAGGCCGATGAAGATTTCCGGGCAGGACTCGACCGATGTTGCGACGGACGGAAATCTTTCCGGTGAGACAAGGATGCGCCCCGGACTGGCCATTCTCGCGCAATCCGACGGCACGATTCAACTTGAACTGAACGGCGAGCCTGGATCCCATTACCTCGTTCAGACTTCCACCAACCTCGTGGACTGGATTACTTCGTTCGACTTGGTGAGCACTCAGGCGAAATCATTCCTTCGCGACTCGAGGGGAACAAACTCGCCTCGACGATTTTATCGCGTCATTTCGGAAAGCAATCCGATCGGCTCGAGGCCTGGAGACCAAGAACACGCTTACGATTAAGCTGACGAACATTCGTTATTTCAGAGGGCGGGATCTCATGAAGCGGATTGGCTTAACCGAAAAGAAGAAAGCCTTCGTCGAGGAAAGGGACGAAGGCTTATTAACTACGCTTCGGTCTTTCGACCTTGTCGTTGCTGCAATCAAGAGCAAACACGTAGTTTCATGAAATTGTCAGATGTTAATCACGTAAGCAATGCGTAGAACTACTGAAAGATCGAATAAATTACCCTGATTCTTGCCGTTCAACTCACGCTCCTCCAATTCGGCGCAACTCTTGGATACATTCCCTGCCTTCTTCAAGCAATAATCCTTTCCGGATCGGGGTGGCAGCGTGGCGCCTCTGTGGACCGGGCCAAGCGAGGTTTACGCGGATTGCGGTTTGTTAGCGTCCAATTTTTCCAAAAAAAATTAGACACCAGCGTCAAACGCAATCTATAAATGATAGTTATGGTAATTCGCCATGTTCCGCTAATTGGTTTGATCGTCGCTGGGACTTTGTCCTCGATCTGGTTGGGGCACGCGAGTGGTGCTCGCACACGCAACGCCAGCGCGATACCGTCAAAGGACTTTCAGAAAGACATCAAACCTTTGCTCAGCCAATATTGCTACGGGTGTCATGGTGAAAAGAAAAAGGGTGATCTGGACCTGCGTATTTATTTGGACGAAGCATCTGTCGTTAAAGCTCAGAAAGTCTGGGAAAAGGTGATCAAGAATCTTAGCGCGCACGAAATGCCGCCGGAGAAAAAGCCCCAACCCACGCCGGAGGAGCGGGAATTCATCACGACCTGGGTTGAAGCCAAACTCGCGAAGGCCTACGCCGGCCGAAAAAACGATCCCGGCCGAGTGACTATTCGCCGTCTCAACCGCGCCGAATACAACAACACGATTCGCGACCTGGTGGGAATTGACTTTCAGCCCGCGGATGATTTTCCGGCCGACGACGTTGGCTACGGCTTTGACAACATTGGCGACGTGCTTTCCATTCCCCCGATTCTCCTGGAAAAGTACCTGGCGGCCGCGGAAAAAATTCTTGATGCAGCGATTGTGACGGAGGATCCAAACACGAGCCGCGTGAAACGTTTCGAGGCGTATGCGCTGGAAGGCACCGCCCCCGGGGACACGGTCGGAGATGGCGCGCGTTCATTGGTGAGAGAGGGTGACATTTTTCTTGCTTTCAAGTTCCCTCGCGCCGGCGATTACATTTTAAGGGCCAAGGCCTATGGCGAGCAGGCAGGGCCTGATCCCGCTCGCATGACCTTTCGGCTTGCCGGAAAGGATCTCCACACTTTCGATGTCGAGGCCGTGGAATCCGATCCGAAGATTTACGAAATCCGCGTCAAGGTTGAATCGGGCAAGCAGCGGTTTGCCACGGCGTATATCAACAACTATGTCAACCCGAAAGATCCGAACCCGAGGAATCGAGATCGAAATCTAATCATTCATTATCTCGAAGTGGAAGGTCCTCTCAACGGCGAACCGCAGCCGCTGCCCGAAAGCCACCGCCGGATTTTCATCCGCCAGCCGACTCCGGCAACAAAAGATCAGCTTGCCCGCCAGATTCTCAATAACTTCGCCCGGCGCGCCTATCGGCGGCCCGTCGCTGAAGAGGAAGTGGATCGGTTGATGAAATTGTTCGAGATGGGCGACAAGGAAGGCGAGAGTTTCGAGAAATGCGTGAAACTGGCTTTGGAAGCGGTGCTGGTCTCGCCTCATTTCCTTTTTCGCGGCGAGTTGCAACCACATCCGCGTGATCCGAATTCGATTTATCCCATTGATGAATTTGCCCTGGCCTCCCGCCTTTCGTATTTCCTGTGGAGCAGCATGCCCGACGACGCGCTCTTCGCGCTGGCCGGGCGCGGGAAGCTGCGAAGCAACCTGGACGCACAGGTCAAACGGATGCTCAAGGATCCACGGGCCCGGGCGCTGGTCGACAACTTCGCAAGCCAATGGCTCCAGATTCGCAATTTGAAACTCATCGCCCCGGACACCGTCCAATTCCCGGAGTTCGACGAAAACCTCCGCGCAGCGATGGAGAAGGAAACTCAGCTCTTTTTCGAAGCCATCCTGAAAGAGGATCGCAGCGTCCTCGAGTTCCTCGATTCGGATTACACGTTCGTAAATGAACGGCTCGCGCGGCTCTACGGCATTCCCGGCGTTAGCGGGGAACAATTCGAGCGTGTGAGCCTGAGCGGTAGCCATCGTGGCGGTTTGTTGACTCAGGCGAGCATCCTGACCATTACCTCGAATCCCACCCGAACATCGCCGGTCAAACGAGGTAAATGGATCCTGGAAAATATTCTTGGAACGCCGCCGCCGCCTCCTCCTCCGGATGTGCCCGACTTGAAGGAAGGAAAAGAAGCCGTCCTTTCCGGCACTCTGCGGCAAAGAATGGAACAGCACCGGGAGAATACCCTGTGCGCCTCCTGCCACGCGCGAATGGATCCGATCGGTTTCGGTTTCGAGAATTTCGATGGAATCGGCGCCTGGCGCGAGAAGGACGGGAATTTCCCGATCGATCCGGCAGGCAAATTGGTCAGTGGCGAAACTTTCCAGGGACCGGGCGACCTGAAGCAGATTCTGATCTACCGGAAAAAGGAAGAGTTTCTTCGCTGTCTTTCGGATCGGTTGTTGACCTATGCGCTCGGCCGCGGACTTGAATACTACGACCGGAAGGCGGTCGACCAAATCGCTCAAGGCCTCGCGAAAAGCAAATATAAGTTCTCCAGTCTCATCCTTGGAGTGGTGAAGAGCGCGCCGTTCCAAATGAGAAGAGGCGAAGAGGAGAAGGATTTGGCCCGGAACTAAATCTGAGAATTTAGGGGGCGACGCTATGTAAAAAATGAAGACGCAACAGCAGCTCTAACAGTACGTCAACCGCGAACCGTTCCGGCCTTTCAGCGTGCGCCTCTCCACTGGCGCCCGTTACGATTTCAAAACCGCGCGGGACCTTGGCGCACCCAAGAACCCGGGCTGGACATTGGTATATTTCGGCGCGAATGACCTGGTCATCATCGACGTCGAAAACATCGTAGAAATCATCAACCCGACCCGGTGAGAGGGCAGATCGCTGCTCAATTAATGAATCGCCCCTTGAGTTTGAATTTTTCCAACGCTATTCTCGTCAAGGTAAGAGTCCGATAAACAGTTATGAATAAAAACTGGCGTATTCCCCGGCGGACCTTCTTGAAAGGACTCGGCACCGTGATTGCCCTCCCGATGTTTGAGACGATGTTGCCTGGCGCCTCTCTAGCCACCCTGGGCGCCAGCGCGGTGAAAGGTCCGCCCCGGCGCGTGGCCTTCGTTTATGTGCCCAATGGCGCGAACATGGCGGATTGGACGCCGTCAGCCGTCGGCGCGGATTTCGAACTTCCCTACATTCTCGAGCCGCTTCAATCTCACAGAAAGGATTTCCTCGTGCTCAGCGGCCTGGCGCATGACAAAGGACGGCCCAACGGCGATGGACCCGGTGACCATGCCCGGGCTTCGGCAAGTTTTCTGACCGGAAGTCAGCCCCGCAAGACCGCCGGGGCCGACATCAAAGTCGGTGTCTCAGTCGACCAGGCGGCGGCGGAAAAAATCGGCAAGTTCACCCGTTTTCCTTCGCTGGAAATCGGTTGTGACCGGGGCCAACAGGCGGGCAACTGCGATTCCGGTTATAGTTGCGCGTATTCGTTCAATATTTCCTGGAAAACCGAATCCACCCCGATGCCCGCCGAAGTCGATCCCCGACTGGTCTTCGAGCGGTTGTTCTCGAACAACGACCCGGGTGAGACGGCCGAAAACCGAGCGACGCGAGATCGCCATCACAAAAGCATTCTTGATTTTGTGCTGGAAGACGCCAGCCGGTTGAAAGCCAATCTCGGGTACACCGATCGTCGGAAGCTGGACGAGTACCTGAGCGCGGTGAGGGAATTGGAGATGCGCATTGAACGAGCCGAAAAGTTTGCCACCGCGCTCCCGGATTATACCAAACCGACCGGCATCCCGAAGGATTATCAGCAACACATCCGGCTGATGTACGATCTGCTCGCGCTCGCGTTTCAGACGGATACGACGCGCATCTCAACTTTCATCATGGCTCATGATGGAAGCAATCGACCCTACCCGTTCATCGGGGTATCCGACGGCCACCATGATCTTTCTCATCATGGAGGGGACGTGGAGAAGAAAAAGAGGATTGCCCCGAGAAGGGGGAGAATCAGCGATTTGAGATACCAAGGGCCGGTAGGAGGAGGCGGAACGGAGGCTTTCGAGACTTCTGCGGCGCTGCTGTGGCTCGATTTCTTCT
>JBDTOW010000440.1:0-4725 GCA_039933075.1 Verrucomicrobiota bacterium
CGCTTCACGTCGCCGCTGGCCACCAACGCGGTGGTGGGCACCAACAACTTTTACGCCGGCTTCGGCGGACGGCGATTGCTATCGCGCGTCGAGCTTTCGAGCGATCGCACCAAAGCCACGTTGTTTTACCTGGAACCGTTGCCGGGCAGTACTCGAGTGGTGGCGGTGTTCGACGGGACGGCCTTGACGGATTTCCTGGGCCGTCCTTTGGATGCCGACGGCGACGGCCAGTCCGGCGGCAGCGAGGTAATTGCCTTTGATACGTTGAGTCTCACGCCGTTGACCGGGACGGCGGTGGTTGGGCGAGTGTTCGCCTCCGAGTTGATGCCCGGAGGGGACACGGGGACGAACGCGGTTAACCGTCCGCTCGAAGGTGTGACCATCACGGTGGATGGACGGGAGCAGGATCTGCGCACGACGACCGATGCGATGGGGAATTTTACGCTGACGCCGGTGCCGCCGGGAAGGTTCTTCGTAAAGATCGACGGGCGCACGGCCAAGGCCAGCGTGTATCCGAGTGGCGCGTATTATCCGTACGTGGGCAAGGCTTGGGACGCGGTGGCGGGTAGAACCAACAACCTGGCGGGCGGCACGGGCGACATTTTTCTGCCGCTCATCACGGCCGGCACTTTGCAATCGGTTAGCCTGACGCAGGACACCCCCGTGGCGCTTCCATCGGAGGTGCTCGCCAGCAATCCGGCGCTGGCGGGTGTGAGCATCACGGTGCCGGCGAACTCGTTGTTCAGCGATGACGGCACCCGCGGGGGTAAAGTGGGCATCGCACCCGTGCCACCCGATCGTCTCCCCGGCCCGCTGCCTCCCGGGTTGCAACCCCCGATCGTCATCACTGTGCAGACGGACGGACCGCTAAACTTCGACAGGCCAGCGCCGGTTTGTTTCCCGAATTTGCCGGACCCGGTTCTTGGGACACCTCTGCCTGCGGGAAGCCAGCAGGAATTGATTTCGTTCAATCACAAGAAGGGAATTTGGGAGGATGTTGGTTCCATGACCGTCAGCGCGGATGGCAGATTCATCTGCACGGATCCAGGCGTAGGGATTCTTCAGCCGGGATGGCATGGGGTGGCGCCGAAGCCCGATGGGCCACCACCGCCAGAAGATCCATGCGGAGGAGGCCCTAAACCTAAAGCGGCTTTGGCCAGCTATTCTCCAGGTCTGGTGCGCCGGGGAGATCTTGAGGCGATTGGGCTGCACAAAGGCGCGTGCCTCTCCTGTAAGCCAGACGAACATGCTCGTCAGCTCTGTTTCGAGTTGTGTCAATTTCTGGCAGCGATTTGTCACGACAAGAACCGACGTGACCACCTGAAAAACAAGAGAATATGCGACAAGAAGGGAAAAGAGTCGGGAACTTTCGCAGAAGTCGCTTGCAGTCAGGAGGAGAATGATCGTTACGGACGGCAAGACGTGGAATGCACTCAAAAAACAGGGAGCTGCCTGAAGGCGTGCAGACAGTGTTGGACTTCTGACTCTGAGTCGGTCATGGGCACGTCCCGTAGCCCTACTGAGGCTCGGGCTTTTCAGGCCACTGCGCTCGGTCCTGAATCGGAGTCTTTGCGAGAGCTGATTTTGGGTCTTATCGACCAAGCAAGAGCGATCCTTGCCCCCTATATAGAAAAAGGGAATGCTCCTGCGCCAGAAGCAAGGGCGCAAGCCGATGCCTTGTACGAACAGGCTGATCGCCTCGCCGGAGGCGATGCTGCAGCATTCCTTGAAATTCATGCCATTGAGCTTGAAAGGCAAATGTCGCAACTCGAAAGCCAGGTGGGACCTCCGACACAGGGTCCTCCTTCCTATCCGGTCCGGTATGTGGCGGATATTCTGCGTCCGAACGGCCTTCTCTATTTGAGGGGAGAAACGGCGCCTTTTGGACAATACTCTGTCTTTGTGCCGCGCGACGGGCGCTTGCTTTCAGTCAGCTTCTACGACCCACACACCGAAGGTTTCGATCAGATTCAGCGCAACTCAAGACCGGAAGCCCGTTATGCACTTGACGCATTTTCCTTAAGGCCGCTGTCTGCAGAGGCGATTGACTCCGACCACGACGGCCTGCCCGATGTGGTCGAAGCAGTTTATGGCACTGATCCTGGCAAAGCTGACACCGACGGCGACGGTATTCCCGACGGCGCGGAAGTGGAGAATGGAACCAATCCTCTCGACGGACTCCCAACCCAAACCGGCATTATTGCCACGGCGAGAACTCCCGGCCCGGCGGTGGATGTTTGCGTGGCGAACGACCTGGTGATCCTCGCCGAATTGGATAAAGGCGTTTCGATCTTCAACATCTTCAACGGCATGAATCCGATCCTGGTGGCGCAGGTACCCACTCCAGGAAACGCGCAGCGCGTCGCGGTCACCGGCAACTTCGTCGCGGTGGCACAACCTGATTTCGGCTTGTCGATCATCGATGTGAGCACCCCCGCATCGGCGCGGATTGTTCAGCACCTTGGAATTGCTGGCGCGCAAGCCGTGGTCGCCGGAGAGAGCACCGCCTACGTAGGATTGGATTCCGGGATGATTGTGGCGGTGGATTTGGTAACGGGGAAATTGGGAGATCGCATTTCTGTGATCAACGCGGTGTGGGACCTCGCCTTGAACGGCGATTATCTCTACGCGCTCACGGATGACGCGCTGGTGGCGATTTCCCGGGCTGGTGGCGCATTCGCATTGGCCGGTTCAGCGTCTTCGCCGTTTTTTGCCGCACCAAACCGGCGCTTGTTCGTCGGCGGTGGAATTGCCTACGCGATTCACAACAAGGGCTACAACACGTTCGGTTTGGGGGATCCGTCCAATCCCGCGCTCATCAAATCCAGCAACACCGCACAGTTCGGTTGGAAACAGATTGTGCCCAATGGGTCAGGACTCGGACTTGCAGCCGTGGGTCCGAATCTGATCGATGATGGACCCCACGACATTTCGCTCTACGATTTGAGCCGCCCGAGCAACACGGACGTATTTGTCACAACTTTTCCGACGCCGGGCCATGCGGACGCCGTCGCGATTTGGAACGGTCTGGCGTATGTCGCGGATCGCGAGGCCGGGTTGCAGGTGATCAATTATCTCGCTTACGACAGCAAAGGCGTGCCGCCGAGGATGACAGTGATTCCTGGCTTCGACCCGAACGGAGTGCAGGCCGGCACGCACGTGTCCATCACCGCCAACGCGACCGACGAAGTGCAAGTGCGTAACGTGGAGTTTTACATGGACGGCGCAAAGGTTTTCAGCGATGGAAATTTTCCATTTGAATACCGTTTCGTCATCCCCGCGCTCAGCGCCGCGAAGACCAGTTTCACTCTGCGTGCGCGTGCAATTGATACGGGCGGCAATGCCACCTGGTCGGACTTGATCACGGTCAAGCTGCTGCCGGACGCCAGGCCGCCAGCGATCAATTTCACCACTCCGGTTGGCGGCGGCGCCAGGACCCTCGATACGTTGCAGGCGTATTTCAGTAAGCCAATCGACCCTCGCACCTTGACTTCGGATTCATTTCAACTTTTTGCGGCGGGACCGGACGGGAGCATGGGCACGGCGGACGATGTGAGTGTCACCAGTGGGATTGTCAGTTACACCAGCGTCGGTTCTACGGCCGCCCTCACCTTCGCCGCGCCGTTGCCAGTATCGCGCTACCGGGCGGTAATCACGACGGCGGTGACAGATCTTGCCGGCAATCACCTGGCAGCGAATCATGCGTGGGATTTCCAGGTCGCGGACGCTACGTTTTGGGTCAACTTCGCCGACGGCGATTGGAGTAATCCGCGAAACTGGAGCACGGGCAAGGTCCCAGGACCCGCCGACAATGTCATCATTGCAACAGCGACTGCCGCCCTGATCACGCACTCCCATGGCACGGATACGATCGCAAGCCTACTCACCAAAAACCCTTTCTTGCTTTCCGGAGGAACGCTCGAAGTGAACGGCACGATGCAGATCGAAAATCGCTTTGAGCTTTCCGGTGGCACTTTGGCCCATGCGCGACTGGTGGTCGAAGGCGCGGCGCCGTCGATCCGAGTAGACGCCAGGGCCATTCCGTTCCCAATCCTGGACGGCGTCACGCTCGATGCCGACATGACGCTGACGGATGACAGATATTTGAACGTGATGAACGGACTGACGCTCAATGGCACGTTGACCATCGCCGCCTTGAGTGGGGCGGGACTCGATTTTCTTGGGACGCAGACATTGGGAGGCAAAGGTCAAGTGGTTTTTGCTGAGCCGGGTCAGTACCGTCTGCGCCCGCAGAGCGGAACATTAACGATCGGACCGGGGCTGACGATTCGCGGTGGCAGCGGTCGGATTGGTGGTTCGTCGTTGGGAGCTTCGTCGATAATCAACCAGGGAACCATCGCGGCGGATGTGGCCGGGCAGGCGCTGACCTTCTTCGGCGACGCCTTCACAAACCAAGGAACGGTCGAAGTGAAGAATGGGGCGGAGCTGACGTTGGGCGGGAGTTGGACGAACATCGGAGTGCTGCGCGTGAATGAAGGCACGTTGAATTTGGGCGGGACATTCACGACGGCTGGCGTCGGGAAGTTCGAACGCACCGGCGGCAAGGTGAACATTGTCGGCGTCCTGGATAACACGGGGGCCACGCTCTCGCTCGATGCCGGCACCGGCTCATGGATGCTCGTCGCAGGTGGAACCATTCGCGGGGGCAACGTCACAACCAGTGGCGGCGCGGCTTTGCAGATAGCGCCGGTAGCGAGCACCTTC
>JBDTOW010000441.1:0-4703 GCA_039933075.1 Verrucomicrobiota bacterium
CACTACTGGTACGGACGGAGTGCGAGACAGCCCTGTTGCCGCTGCCATTCGAAGCCATTGATACGGACCATGACGGTGCGCTGACTGAATCTGAATTAAGGTCCGCGCACGATCGCGCCGCGGAACAACTACCCAACCTGGCCGTTCCGCAAATGGACGGCGTGGGCGCGATGGAGATCAGTGTAACCGTCGCCGCCGGTGTGTGTGATTTCATCAGCGCCATGGACACGCCGCGTATTGCGGAGTGGAACATGTGGTATCACCTGCTCAACTGTGGCTTTCCGCTCAAAGTCAGCGGCGAAACCGATTTTCCCTGCATGAGTGGCGAGCGCGTGGGACAAGGCCGCGTTTATGTGCATCTCGGTCCAGTGAAAAGGGTCGACTTCAGCGCGTGGTGCGATGGACTGGCAAAGGGCCGTTCGTATGTCTCGGATGGATTCGCTCACGCTCTGGCTTTTACAGTGAACGACATTGCGCCCGGGTATGGTGACTTGGATTTGGCTGCGCCTGGGAAGTTGCGTATTCACGCCAAAATCGCCTTCGCGCCGGAGATCCCCCGAGCAGTTGCTTACGGTGGGATTGTCCCGCCGGACGGCAAACGATTTGTCGGCGACACCGTCACGCTGCACGGCCCACGGACGGATGACGTCATCGCGGGCGGTTCGCGCCTCGTCGAGATTGTGGTTAATGGACAAGTGGCCGCGACCAGGGAAGTTTTTGCCGACGGTCAGACCCACGATTTGGACTTCGAAATTGAGGTCCAACGAAGCTCCTGGGTCGCGCTCCGGCACTTTCCGCAATTCCACACAAATCCGGTCAATGTTCTGGTTGGCGGCAAGCCCATCCGCGCAGCAAAGACCAGTGCGCTCTGGTGCATCGAAACCATCGAGCAACTCTGGCGGACGCGTGAACGATCGGTCGCGGAGTCCGAACGGGCTGCGGCGCGCCGAGCCTTTGACGACGCCCTCGAGAAATATCGGCGTATTGCAATCGAGGCTTCAAATGAGAACGCCACGCCTTAAGTCACACCCATTTCTTTAGCCACCCCCATGCTTCAGCCTGCATCTCGAGGTTAAACTCATGGGGCGTGTTGTAGAGACGAGTCCGGCAGTGGTCGGAAACGCCGGCTTTTTTGTAGCAGGCATTGAGTTTGTCGAAACTTGATCGTACTCCGTCGGGATGGAAAAGGCCGTCTTTACTGCCGTTGATAACGAGCAAGGGCGTCGGCATCGCCAGCGACGCGACGTCCGGATAATCGAGATGGCGATAGAGGCCGGGCACAACCTTGGTATGGCCGATGGTGTTGCGGATATGTTTCTTGAGCTGCCACGGGAATGACGTCATCCAGCCCACCACAACGGCGCCTTTGATCCGATCGTCCAACGCGGCGAGATGACAAGAACGCAATCCGCCGACCGACAGCCCAACGCACCCGATCCGTTGCCTGTCCACGTCCGGTCGCGTCAGGAGATAGTCAACGGTTCGGACATCATCCCAAAACATCACGCCCGGCCACGTGAAACCCGCGGAGTAGATCGTGCGACCAACGAGTTGCTCGTTCTGTCCCGCACGAGAGTTGAACGCCTGAATGCGCTCGCGCGTAATGCTCGAGGGCCGCGCTCGCCAATCATCGGGATCGTCGTTGAAGATCATCCGTCGTTCGCCCCAATAGAACATGTCGATCACCACGACGATATATCCCTGCCTCACGAGTTCATTGGCGATGCTGCGCCCGCCGTAATAAGTGCGCTTAAACTCCGCCACAACCGGGTGTTCATCCGGCATCTCGACAATCTTCTCCTTGCCCCAGAGGTAAAACCCGCCGTGGTCGTGCAGCGCGACGATGGCCGGAGCAGGCTTTGGCGCGTGCTTCGGGACCAGCACATACGCCGGCACGCGGAGGTCGGGAGTAGTGTTGAACCAAATCTTCTCGCGGACGTACTCGCCGCAGTCGACACGCTCCGCAATCTCAGGTTTCGGATCGCACTTAGGCGGGGAGTAGTGGAGGAGATCCAGCAGTTTACCTCGGGCGGATTTTTTCCAGGTTCGCAGCGAGCGGAAGCGGCCATTGAGAAACGAAAGCGGAAATTCGCCTTTAACGGCCTGACTGTCGATGAACGGGAAGAGCGACCCGACATCAGAATCAGTGGATGATGACCCCGCAGCGGCAGCTCGCGCAACTTCCGCCGGAAGCCGCGCGCTTCCCATCAGCGAACCCAATCCGGCCAACGCGGCCGACCGAAGGAAAGTGCGGCGAGTGGAGCGTGAGAGTGGTGTGTGAGCTTTCATAGAGAGAATCAAAACATAATCCAGCAGGTTTATGCCAGCCAAGTTGTGAGGGTTCTTCCTGATTTTTCTTTAAGAGCCAGTCGGAGAATTTCGAGGGTGGCGGGGGATTTAGGCTGCGGCCAAGGCGGCGAGCCCGTGGAGCATTCCCGCAGCGGGCATAGAACGAAGATCCCGAGCCGTTGGGGCTTTGTGTCATTTGGCGCCGGCTGCTACAACGATGTCGCTCCTCTGGAGCTAAAGAATGGAAGTTTAGACGCTTGCCATAATTCAACGGCGGTGCGCTCCGGCTCTTCGCCAACCCAACCGATTACAAATCTGCGCTACGATACTCTGCCAGGGTTGCTATTGAGCTTGTCGCACAAGGCCAATAATTAAATGTCACGCAAAGGTCAGGATTTGTTCCGGCTATCGGCGACGCGTGGTGTGGAACGCCCAGTAGTCCTCAATAAATACAGAACTGATTTTGGCCCGGCGCGAAGCAATTCTCATTTCCCTTCTCGACTTCTACCGTCGTATTAATTTGAGGGATTTGAGATCGAACCAGACGTCACCGCGGACCGCGCGAAGCTCGCAGACCAGCTCGACGTCTGACTGGTCCTGTTGAACATCGAAATCAAATCCTACCAGGGTCCATTCCTTGTCTCCGGGAATTTTTTGGCCGAACTTATGCCGGGAAATTCGTAACCCCACCCCTGCCTTTTGATCTTCCGTGCCGAGGACGACTCCCTCGGTTTTCATCCGGGCGACGAGTCGGTACTGGCCGCTATCCAGCCGGGCGTTGCTTCGCCAGGACGCGGCGCAATGGTCCTGGGTGCTAATGTGCAGCAGGGTTCTGCCCTTCTCGTGATCCTGAGTCAAGCTGGGGTTGCCCAAGTCAATCTTCGGCTGCCACTCGCCAACCGTCATGATCCCTGCATTGTCAAATTGCGAAGGATTCTCCGCCAGCACCGGCGAGAGTTGACGCGCAATGCTGTGCACACGCTGCTGGAGACGCCGGCAGAACCGGAGAACTCGTTGATGGTAAGCAGCGGCGGATTGAGGATCGGTTTCGGAAAGAGCTATTTCAATTTTGTCGGCAACCTGATGAATGTGGTTCGTGATCGCAACCACGTTGAAAACATTGGTCAACAATTGGGCCATTCGCTCGCGATAGCGGCGTTGGCAATCCGGGATTTCCAAAACTGACCGCGCCACAAGCCCCGCCGTCTGAGGGAAGATGGGGCCGTCTGGCTTGGTTAAAATCTGGTCAAGGCCGTGCGGCAGAAACACCATTCGGTTTGAATCACGATCATGATAGATCCTGAAGTTATTGCGGTTCATCACGTAACCATCCCAATGCCATAGCATCGCTTCCATCGCGATGAATGAGATGAACCTGTCCAGGTCGAGTGTCTTTTCCAGGCTCGCCAGGCGTGTCTTCAAATCCGTCTCCCGGACGGCCGCCGCGAGCGCTCGCAGGCGGGTTTGATCTGCCGGGCTTTCTCCGGAGTTCGTCGGTAGGTTTCGGGTAACATCACTTTGAGAGTGCCCGTCGTATACATTGCCCGTGGTATCTTTGAAATACCGCCGCAAAAACTGTTTATTGACACCCTCCACCAGGACATAAAGACCAAGCCCATGTCCATTGAAGTCGACCTTGGCATTGCCAGCGCGGGGAGCGGGAACGCCCGCCGCTTCGAACAGTTCGCGACTGATTTTTTCCGCGAGAAAGGTACGGTCCTGCACGGAATTATTGAGGTGGATTTTCTTCAATCCATGAAATTTCTGACCGTCGGAAAACCGGTCAAAATTCAACGTGAATGCCGGGTAGTCGTCCAATTGCCGAAAACTGCCGGGACCTCCTTTCAAGTGAATCGCAACGTTTGTATAAACGATTGTCCCCTCCTTGACGGTCGCACGCACATATCTTCGGGCACTTCTTCGGAGGCTGGTGACTCCCGCTTCGGGAATCTCAATTCGAAGGGCCGGGATGTATCCTTCGATGAAAAGATCTTCTCCCGGGGGCGGCTTTTGGCTGGCCTTACGCGTTGGAGTATCCCCTCGCGCCACGATCGCGATTATCGCCAGGGCAATCCCAAGCAAGACCCTTCCCAGGGAGAGCCTCCACCCGCTTAGGCGCGTGCATCGGGACCATGAACCAATTTTCCTCGGTAGGGCGAGACTCCGTCGAGACCTGATATTCATCGCGCCGAAGGGATTCCAGGGCTCGACGGAGTCTCGCCCTACCTTGCGGTTCATGGAATGAACGTTCCAGTAATTCCGAGTGTCCATTTTCTCCGTCAGAGTTTGGTCACATACATTATCTTACGGTTGTTGGACACTTTTAGTTCGAATTTTGTTTCAGTAAAGTTATCGGCACGCTCGCGGTTTGTAGATTCTGGATTTTGGGACCAAACGAATCCACTTCCACTGAG
>JBDTOW010000442.1:0-4697 GCA_039933075.1 Verrucomicrobiota bacterium
TCGGTGATGAGGCGCAACATTTCAATAAACGCGAGTTGGTGCTCCGCGTTATTGATCTTGCGGCCAAAGAGCGCCACGCGCGCCCCGTATTTCTGCGCCTCGCCGATCAGCTTGAAAGCGTCGCAGGTGGTGCCCGCGCTCCCGCCGAGGATGCCGACGACGAGGTTCGGATCGTATTGCGCCAACTCTTCCATTGCTTTCGGCCCGTGATAAACAATCTTCAAAAAGATCGGGCGCCCGGACTCCGGCACGCCAGCCAGCGTGCGAAGAATGTTGTCGTTGATGAACTCGCCCAGTTTCTCCGGCGCGATGCCGGTGCTGACATTCGGATCGAAGACTTCAAGGAAGTGTTGGAACTTCTTCCGCTCGGCCTCCTCGCGAAATTCCTTATACCACAGCAACGCATCGCGGTCCTGCTCCAGTTCGTTGACGAACGTGATCGAGTAGAGGCCGAGGTTCGCGCCGGGGAAATTTTCCGTCGTGCGATTGCATTCGACTTCACCACATTGGATATGATCAATGCTCGCGCTGCGGAACGGCTGGCTAGGCTCGCGCGTGTAACAGCCGTGGCGCACCGCCCATACGTCAGTCGTGTCGTTCGCGCGCGCAGCGGGTGTGACGTGCGATTGCTGGAACAGGCCTTCTTTAATGCTCAACTGCTCGCTCACGTAGGCGGACATCAGCATGATGTCGACGAGGCCCTGGTGAACAACTTCGCGGATGATGTCGAGAAACTCCGGCAGGTTGCGGTAACCGAATTCGTCGCGGGTCCAGACCTCGGGGGAAAACTGCGCCGGTCGAGCGCCGCGCCTGGCCAGAAAGCCGCGCGGCCCCGGCGCGCGCGCGCCGAACGCCATATCCGCATCCTTCGCATCGGCGATGATGAACGCACGCGACTGGCGATTGGCCTTGATTTCGGCGAGCTTGGCGTCGAGGGATTTCATGAATTAACCACGAAGACACGAAGGACACAAAGAAGGAGAGATTAATGCAGTAGCCACTAAGGCACAAAGCAGAGATCGAAAATGATTCCGAACTTTGTGTTTTTTGTGTCTTTGTGGTTCATTTTCCTGGTTCATAAAGCGACTCGTTTAATCCCGTCTTTCAGCACCGTGACGTTGAAGTTGATCAGCAGAATCAGGCGGCGCTGGCCAGCCTTGAGGTAGGAAATGCACTGAGCTGTGTGAATCGGAGCCAAGGCTTCGACCGCCTTTAACTCAACAATCAGACAGTCGTCCACGAGTAAATCCCAACGCCCCTCACCGACAACATGTCCCTTGTAGTCCAGCCCGAACATCACCTGCCTGTCAAAAGGAATGCCGCGCAATTTCAGTTCCCCCGCCATCGCCTCCTCATAGACGCTTTCGAGATACCCCGGCCCCAGGTGACGGTGGACTTCAATCGCCGCCCCAATCACCTTGTTCGCCGCCTCCTCGATTCGCGCATCCATGTTCTCTCCTCCTTTGTGACCTTAGTGCCTTCGTGGTTTAAGCCTTCACCTTCACCAGCGTGTCCTTGAGCGCGCGCGCGGATGCCTGCAACGCCATCTGCTCCTTCGGCCACAGTTTGATCTCCACATGCTTCAAGACGCCGCCTCGGCCCACGACACTCGGCACGCTCAGGCATATGTCGCGGATTTCGTAGGCGCCCTGCACGAGCGACGACACGGGGAGCAGCGCCTTCTTGTCGAGCAACACCGCGTGAATGACATCGCGGATGGCAATGCCGACGGCCCATCCCGCGCCGCCCTTTTTCTTTATGACTTCGGCGCCGCTGCCCTTGGTGCGTTCGAACACGGCATTTTGGAAACCGAGTGAACATTCAGGCAGACCCGTGAGCGGCAGGCCGTTCACTGTCGCGCTCGACCAGACGGGCAGCATCGAATCGCCGTGCTCGCCGAGGATGAGGGCCTTCACCTGCGTGGGAGCGAGCTTGAGTTCCTCCGCGATGAACGAGCTGAAGCGCGAAGTGTCGAGCATCGTGCCCAGCCCATAGACCTGCGGCCACGGCAGTCCGAGCCGCTGCACGGCGAGTTGCGTGAGGATGTCCACCGGGTTCGAGACGACGAAGACGTGCGCGTCCTTGCGCAGCCCCGCAGTCTTGAGGCTGTCGAGGATTTGCACGAACAGCGTGACATTGCGGTTGATGAGGTCGAGGCGCGATTCGTCCGGTTTGCGGCGCAGCCCGGCGGTGATCAGGAAGAGGTCACTGTCCGCGCCGCGATTGTAGTCGCCGGCATAGATTTTCTGGTCGCCGCAAAACGCGGTGCCGTGCAGGAGATCCAGCGCCTCGCCTTCGGCCATGTCCTTGTTCGCGTCAAGGATCTGTATCTCGGCCACGAGGCCGGCGCATTGCAGCGCATACGCCGCACAAGATCCGACGCGGCCGCCGCCGCCAATAATTGTGACTTTCATGATTTTTTCTAACCACGAATGGACACCAATGAACACTAATAGATCAAAGAATCAGCAGCTCCCATTCGAGTTAGGGATTTTTGAAATTGAGGATCACGCCAACTCGCAGTTTTGTAATCCTCAGGTAGTTCAGCATCTGCCTTGAACAACAAATTCTCCCCCTCATTCGTGTTCATTGGTGTCCATTCGTGGTTTCACTTCATTTTCGCCAGCAATTGATCGGTGATCACCTTCACCATCGCTTCCGCGTCTGCATCGAGGCCGGTAGTCGGCGTGTCTTTGGGCGGCACCGCGCAGGCCACGCCGGGACGCCACTCGGCGTTGTCGCAAAGCTCGCACTCCTTTAAGCCGTGGCGCGGATCGGGGATGCCGAGGCTCTGCTTGATCTTGAGCAAATCCTGGAGCTGGCCTGCCGACATGGTCTGCGCCGGCTTGCCGAGTTGCGCTGTCACGAGGACGGTGCGGCAGTAGGCTTCAAGAATCTCCATCTTAAAATAAGCGTCCTCGAGGTTGTTGTGGCTCCAGCTCACCACGCCGTGATTCGCCATCAGGATGGTGTTGTGCTTGTCCACAAGTTCGGCGACGAGCTGGCCCATCTCGGGCGTGCCGGGAGTGCGATAAGGTGCGACGGCGACGGACGAGAAGACTTCGTATTCGGGAATCATGCATGTCGGCGGCACGAGGCCCGCGACCGCGAAGCCCGTGCTGTAAGGAGGATGGCAATGGCAGGTCGCGACCGCCCTGGGCTGGCGTTTCATGATCTGCATGTGCATCAGAATTTCACTCGTGCGTTTCTTCGCGCCGCAGGGTTGATTGCCCTCGAAGTCCACGAGGCACATGTCCTCGGGCTTCATGAAGCCCTTGCTCACGAGCGTGGGCGTGCAGAGCGCGATGTCCTCGCCGACGCGGATGGCGATGTTGCCGCCGTTGCCGTCCACGTACTCGCGCTGCCAGAGTCGGCGGCCAATGTCACAGAGCTGCTCCTTCAGCTCGTGCGCGGCTGGCGAATTGAAGTACACTTCGAGTTCAGCTTTCGGCGACTTCGAGTTCAGCGGCTTGGCGGGCGCAGTGGAGCCAGTGTTTGCGCTGGCCGAACCACGACGGGAATTCGCGTAATCGCGGATCGCGTCCCTGGCGCTGGGCGTCAGAATGGCGTCGGCGGGCAGGCTCTTTGGGTCGCCACCTTTGGCGATGACCTCTTCGACTTCTTTTGCAGTAATGACAGCGGGCATAAGGTTAAAATCCGTAATCCGAAATCTGAAATCCGAAAGAAATCCGAATTCGGAAGCTCGAATCAGACACCGACATCCAAGCGAACGCTTCGGATTTCGGCCTTCGGTCTTCTTTCGGATTTCGGAGTTGGGATTTCGGATTTCTCATGTCAGGCTCACGTTGTGAAGGGTTTGTAAAAAATCTCGTCCACCAAAGCGGCGTTGATAGCGTCGATGGGCGGGGAAACGTCAAACGGTTGCGCGGCCTCGCGGCCCTCGATGTAGCCAATGGTCTGGCCCACGCCCCCGCCGAGGTTATCGTAAACGACCAGGCTTGGATCCTTGCTCAAGCCGACGGGCGTATCGGCGCCACGCTGGAAATGTTCGCGCGTGAACGGCGAGACGATGAGCCAGCGCGCACCCACGAGTTCAGGCACGACCTTACTCAATGTGACGCGACCGATGACAGCGCCAAGTTTCATTTATGGATGCGAAACCAGCCCCGCCGTTCCGTGTCTTTGAAAACCTCGAGGCGCAATGGAAAACACAATTCCGGCCCGAGGTCCAAATCCAGTTCGTACGTCCCGACCAGCTTCAGGAGATTTGTCGTCACGGATGGGTGTCTGATTCTCATACCGGCACCCCCGGTTCCTTTTCGTCCACGATGCCGACGACGAGCCAACGGGCTGGACTCTTCGGATCGCCGACGGCAGTGCGCGCGGCCGAACCATCCGAAGAAATCACCACGCGCTGATGCATTCCAGCGCCATGCGCATCGATGGCGATTTGCGGTGAACCCTCCGGTTCGCCCGACTGGCCAATCGGCTGGCAGATGACGAGCCGCCAGCCCTCAAAGCTCGGATGCTTGCGAGTGGCGGTCACATTTCCTTCGACGCGGGCTAAAAGCATACAACTCCCGATCTTTGGCAACGTTCGAGGTGCGAACCTCCGTGCTTCGGACGGCCATCCTGCGAACGGCCATCCTGCGAACGGCCATCCTGTGAACGGCCATCCTGTGAACGGCCATCCTGTGAACGGCCATCCTGTGAACGGCCATCCTGTGAACGGCCAT
>JBDTOW010000443.1:0-4697 GCA_039933075.1 Verrucomicrobiota bacterium
GTCCCCGTTTCAACCGCCGACGGCAGGACGCCAGTCGGGGGACGAGCCGTCCCCGCCACGTTCATTTGGCAGGCTCTGATTTACTTTGTTAATGGAATGAGCCTCCTCACGCCGGCTGCTACGAGTCAACGAACCAACGGCTGTGTGCTGCGGAGGTAGCCAAACAAATCGCGGACCTGTTGTTCATTAAGCGAGTCGAGCAATCCCTCCGGCATTAACGAAAGTCCTGCCGATTTCATTTCCTGAATTTGCTCCTGAGGCAGCGTGACATTCTCGCCGTCAATGCCGCGCAGCACCAAAACGCGGTTGTCCTTGTCCGCCAGAAATCCCGACAGCGTCCGCCCGTCCTTTGTGGTGACGAAGTAATTCTCGTACCCTTCGCGAATCTCGGCGTTCGGGTTCACGACATTGAGGAGCATGTTGTCCAGGTCGTCGCGCTTGAAGGTCGTGAGGTCCGGACCGATCTCGCCGCCTTGGCCGAACAGCTTGTGACAGGCCGCGCAACTGGCGCTGAAAAGTTTCTGGCCTTCATACGGACTGCCGATGCCGCTTCGAATTACGCCCATCAGGTGCACTATCTGATTTTGCATTTCGGCCGTGGTCGGATTTTTTTCGCGCCCCCATTGTTTATCGATCAGTTGGACCAGGCGGGGCTCTTTGCGAAGTTTGATTTTGTTGACCACGTCCTGCGGAACAGAGCCCTTGTCGATCCTTCCGGCGTCGACTGCTTCAAGCAACTGGAGCGACCAGGTGGGCCGGCTGGCCAGCAACGTCATCGCAGCGGCGCGCACCTCGTTGGTGAGCCTGTCAAAGACCGAAATCACCTCGCGACCGATCTCCTCATTGTCGTATGGTTGCAACGAGGTCAACGCCGCTTTGTGAAGCGCGTGGTCCGCCGGATTTGCAATCACTCTCACCAGCACCGGCACCGACTTGGTTTGCTTAACCTCTCCAAGAATTTGGATGTACTCCAGACGTTTGCTCTTATCCGCAGATTCGTCGGCGATCAGATTTAATGCCTGGTTGACCGCATCAGATTGACCGCGGCGCAAACCAAGCGCGGTCGTTGCACCGCCCACTTTCGCAATCGCCTCGAGCAGTTCACCCGGGAGATTGGCCATCGATCTCGCTTTGAATGCTTCTTCAAAACCCTTCATCAATTTTGCGTTTTGCTCAGGTCCCGGCGACATCTGAAAGAGCTTCGCGCAGACCAACAAGTCCCGGCGCGCGCCAGCCATCGCGTAGCGCCGCATGATCCTTTCGAGAATATGTTTTTGGACCCACGGCGCTTGCCAGAGAGCTGGATCACTGAACATCTGAACCACGGCCTCGCGGTCGATCTCCGCCTTCGATTCGATGGCCCACCAAAGCAGAAGCGGAAGCCGGTTGTCAGCCACATCTTCGACGCGCGTCAGGAGATTTCGCACGATGGGCAGGGCGTCCTTTGCCGGGAGCCGTTTGGCGGTGCTGGCCAATTGGCCGCGTGCTTCGAGGTTTGGCTCGGTTGCCGCAATCTCCGCGAGTTTGCTGGCAATTCTCGCCGAAACGTTCATCGCATCGCCCAGCAATCGCGCCGTCCACAGGCGAACATAGGGATCTTTGTGGTCGAGCGTCCGCAGAGCGAAAGCGTCGTCGAAGCCACCGCACAAATTCAGCGCCCACAGCGACTCCAGGGCGATCTGCCCGGTGTTGTCGGCCACCATTTTGGCCAGCGTCGGCACCGCGCTTTTATCCTTTCGATCCGCGAGCAGGCGTAGCGCCGTCTGGCGAGACAATCTGCTTGGTTGCCCGAGCAAATCGACGAGCGCCATCGTGGAAAGTTTGCTGAAATCGATCGGCGCGGCGGGCTTGGCGCCCTTTGCTTTCAGTCGGTATATGCGCCCGGTATTTTTGTCGATCTCGCCTTCGTGGTTGCGGTAGTGGTTCACCTGGCGGTCGTACCAGTCGGCAATGTAGAGCGCGTTGTCGGGCCCGACCTTGATATCGACCGGGCGAAACCAGGCGTCCTCACTGGTGATCGCATAGCCGAGATCCTCCGTCTTGAACGAAGAGCGATCCGGTAGAATCTCACTATAGACGACGCGGCCTTGCAGGGGTTCGACACCAAAAAGTTTTCCCAGGTAGCGGTCGGGAAGTCCCGGCCCGTCGACGATGACGAACGTGTGCGTGAAGCGCTCGACATTGGGGTGAGGCATCGGTGGGAAATAGCCAAACGCATACGGATCGGACAACGGTCCATGTTTTTCAAAACCTTTCTGCAAATAAGCTCCTTGAGCGTAGTGAAAGCCGCGGGTGTTGCCGCCGTTATGGCCGGAAAAGATGCGGCCCTTTGAATCGATTTCGACACCGAACGCATTGCCGCCGCCTTCGGCGAAAACCTCGAAGCGTTTGGTCTCGGGATGATACCGCCAAATCAATTGGCCCATCGTGTGGAGAAACGGTTCCTTGTCGATGCCCGGCCGAATCATGTGGCCGGTCACCGTGCTCCCTTGCGCTCCGTAAAGCCAGCCGTCCGGTCCCCAACGCAGACTGTTCGCGACCGAGTGCGTATCTTCGAGACCGAAGCCGGCGAGATGCACTTCAGGATCGCCGTCGGCGATGTCATCGTTATTCCGGTCGGCATAAAAGAGCAAGTACGGCGGGTTCATCACCCAGACACCGCCGCGTCCACGGCAAACCGCCGTGCAAATATTCAGGCCTTCGAGAAAAGTTTTGTGCTTGTCGAAAACACCGTCGCCGTCGGTGTCCTCGTGGATTGTGATCTTGTCCGCGCCCACGAAATGATGCGGTGGTGGCGGCGGCACTTTGTCATAGACCGCGCGCCAGAAATTGTCGCGACTGAGCATCTGTAAGCCGGCGGGATCGGGATACTGGATGTATTGCACGACCCACATTCGACCGCGCTCATCGAAGTTCAGAAAGACCGGCTGCTTGACGATCGGTTCGGCCAGGACTTGTTCGATCTCCAGATCGTCGGCGACATGAAAGCGTTTGAACGATTCCTCGGGACTTAAAGGGGCCTCTTGAGGTTGGCTCGAGAGAGTTCGGGCCGAAACGCTCGCGGCATCAATCACCCTGCTGGAGAGTAGGGCGGGCGTCCCGCCTGCCTCTGTCGAGGGCAACTTGCCCGAGCCGTTGGCGCTCGAATGCGCGGGGTCAGGCGAGACGCCTGACCTACTTTTTTCCGCCGCGTCCTGCGCGGCGCGCTCATCGGATGGAATTCGCTGTTTCAACGCCCACAAAATTCCGTTCAACAACAAGCGCCGGAAGGCCGGCTCCTTGAAATCATCCGGTCCGCCGAGTGACGTATAAAACACGCGCCGATTTGCGTTCGTGTTTGCCCAGGCAACCGGCTCGGTCACTTCCCGTCCCTCCACCTTGATCGTGCCGGTGAGCAGTGGCGTGGCCGCGGCGACAAGGTCACGGCCGCGATAGAGTGAATAACGCGTGCGAAAAGTGCTTATCGCCACGCCGGTGAGAACTGGATGTCCCGCCGCCCCGACCGCAACTTGAACAGACGGCGCGAGGTCGTTGCCGTAGTGGTTCTCATAATGTCCGCCGAGAACGTCCCGATCAAAATTGTTCCATGAGCTGTGCTGATCGTCCGGAGGTTTCGCATCGAAAGCATGACTGGCCGTGCGAATGCCCACAAGCGGTTTGCCTGCGTCGAGATGCTGGTGGATCAGCTCCATCATCTCTTTGGGCGGTGTGCGACGCCGAGCGCTGACGACCAGGAGGTCGGCGTCCTTGATCACTCGGAAATTGGCGAACTCATTGCCGCCTTCAGGTGGCGCGTTGACGTAAGAACACTTGAAGCCGCGGGATTCGAGTTCTTTCCTGGCAAACTCGGGCAGCGTTTCCCAGGTGTGATATTCATTTTCGCCAAGCACGAACACGACGTGAGGGCGTTTATCATCCTTGAAGTGAAACGGTTCGCCGCCCAACAAATCAGCGCTTGTGATCGAGGCGCACCAGTACCTCTCGATGTGCTCCACCATGAGTTCGTTGCCGCGGAAATGGCTGACGTAAGGTTTGCGGCGCGAATTGTACATCGAATCGGTCAGGTCGCGCATGAGCACGACGTTCTTGCCCTGGTAAACCATTTGCCGAATCGAGAACGGCCGGCCGAGCACGCACATGTTCACGTGCACGCCCATGACGATGACATTGTCAATGCCGCGCGCTTGAAGGAGATTGTAAGCTTCGTCGGAATCCGTGATCGCGTCGCCCTCCGCGATTTCGATAGTCGCGATTTGGCGCCGCCAGGGACTGCCACCGGCGCATTGTGGTTCGTCGTCGCAACCACCATCGCTGTCGTCGATCGGCAGTGCGGCTTCCCGAGTGGGATCCAAATTGCACCAGCTTTTGAGGGGAACTTTCGGTATTGCTTTCGACGCGGCCTGGGCCCGCTTTCTTTGCGGCGTGTCCTTGTAAAACTCCATCGTGCTGCTTGGACAGTGGATGATGAACACGCCGCGCTTGCGCGCCTCCTGGATCACTTCATTCATTCGCGGTGCCATCTCCGCGACGCGCGCCGTCGCTCCTTTGCACCAATGCTTGTCCCACATGTCACAGATGACGACGGCTGTTTTCCGCGGGTCCCATTGCTGAACCCTCTCGACCGCTTGAAAGTCCCCGCTGCCTTTCGCGATTTCAAAGCGGGTGCGAATGTGGAGTTCGAGCAGCTTGGCCGGTTC